>JADLFY010000031.1 GCA_020849575.1 Candidatus Peregrinibacteria bacterium | reverse complement strand
TGGAAATGGAATATCGCGCCAACCCGGCCAATCTGATTGAAACTTATCGCAACACTGCCCGCGATGTTAAACGTTTCTATGATGCTTACACCACAGCCCTCCATGAAGGCAAAATGAATACTGTTGCCCGTCTCAAAAAACTCAATCCTGAATGGGCCAAAGCACTTGAACAACTTGAAACCCGTCAGAAATTCCTTGATCAGCATTTCGAACTTAGTCAGGAAATTGCCGCTGAATCAATTGGTATCCAACTCGATTCTGGTAATCTGGTTAAACCAGGAATGACTGCCCAGGAAGTTGCCGATCTCCTTTATAAGCAATCCGCCGGCCTCCGCCAATCTTCGCGTATCAATCCATCTGGAGCAAATTATGTAGCTTCCAAGGAAATTTTGGTCCGCGAAATTACTGTTGGTGGCGACAAATATAAAGTAGTAATGAATGCCAATGGTGAAGCCCGTTTGATGAAAGGCACCGACATTATTCCTACCACTATTGAAGCCAAAGCCGCTAAAGCTCCGGCCAAAGCCCCAGCTGCCGCCCCAAAAGCAACTCCAACCGCTACCCCAGCTGTCTCACCGACAGCCAGTCCAGCTGCTGCCCCTGCCCACGCTCCTACTGTGGTTCCACCAGCCCCGGCAGAATATGTTCAGTTTAAATCTCTGGAAACCGGTTTTGCAGAAGCAGAAGTTAAATTAAAAGCTGTCACCAATCCAGGAGATATAGTTATGACACTCACTCCAGAGATCATGAAAAAAGTCTCAGTGAGACAAATGCGCTATATTGGAGATTTCTTCAATGAATTAACAGCCAACAAACTTAATTATCATCTCACCAAAGATGAACTTGGTAAACTCTATGAATTAATTACCAAATCTGACGATCTTTCAGTGATCAGAAACAGAAAAGATTACATGCTCAAAATGCATGAAATTGGTACGGATTTTGCCAAATCCATTGGTGCAGATGTACGCTTTGCTGATTTACAGAGCAAATTTGCCAAAGCCCAATCAGAATTAAAAGCTTTCCAGGGTGACGCCGCCAAAATGCAGGCCGTTAGCGATTATGAAAAAATTCTTCTTAATCCTCCAACCGCTCCCGCTATCGCTCCAGCCGCTAGTCCCGCTGCTGCTCCGGTTCTCAAAACTCACGATACAGCTACCCTTGCTGAACCACTTGCCAATATCCCGGATGAAGCAACAGTTGCTTATGGCACTATGTCCCCTGGCGGACATTGGGTAGAAGTTACCAAACTTAAAACTGGCGACTATTTAGTAGTAGAAGTTCAGGGTGGAAAAGCTGTCTCCGAAACCACCATGAGCAAATTGGATTTATTTGATGAAGGTAGCCAGCATGTTCTCCGTGGTTTAAAGAAAGATGGTACAGCTTATGAATATGCCAATATTCATGAAACCTTCAAACCATCCACCTATGCTACCAAACCCGATTTGGTTTTCCCGGCTGCTCCCGTTTCACCAACTGCCTCTCCAGCCATCACACCGACAGTAGCTCCCGCCGGCGCTCCAACCGCCACACCAGCCGCCGGCCCAGCCAAAGGTCCCGCCGCCGCTGCACCAGCTGGTCCAAAACCTTTGGCTACTCGCCGTGCTGAACTCAATGCCGAAATTTCCACAGCCAAAGCTGAACTGGAAATCAAACGCAATGCCCTGGTTGATGCCCGCAAGAGACTTGAACCAATCGAGAAAGCTTACACCCGCGCCCAGGCTGGTACCGACACGGTCAAAATCAATACGCTCAAAAGCAAGTATGAAAGTCAGTTAGGAGTTGTACAGAGACTGGAAGGTGAGGTTACTACCATGAGTTCCGAAGTGCTCAAGAAACAGCTCGAATGGACCAAACTTTCAGCCGCCCGTGGTGGAGAAGTGGTTATCGACAGACTTGGTTCACCACTTCGCTCCAAATGGGTCAAAGACAAACTCGATACACTCAGCAAAATTCCTGGTATCCCGGGCAAAGCATTTGGACTGGTCAGAAGTGCCTATATTGAAATCGGCAATTATGCCAAAGCCAAAAATCTCTACAAAATTATTGAATACTCAGCCATGGCTCTGCCGGGTTTACGTGAAATCTGGAAAGCCACCAAAGGCCAATCCAGCGCTGAGCTGGTCATTAAAGGATTGCTGGGTGAACATCTCAAAGATTTACAGGATCTCAACCAATTACAATTGGCCAATATTGGTGACATGTCGGTTGAAGACCAGATGGATGCCATTGAAAAGAGTTGGAATAATGCCAAAAAAGTCGCTGGCAGTGGTGGATTCGGCGGTGGAGCTGGCGCTTTGAATTCTGAAACACTTTATAGTGAACCGGAGCAGGAATATATCAAGGATAAAAGAGCTAACTTGAAGAAAATCATTGAAGACCTCATTAACGAGAGTCCGGATGATATCAACAAAGAACAGCTGGAAAAATTAATAGGTGACCGTCTTGGTGCTGAATTAAATGATACCAACAAAGTTTACGAAATCACCGTGGATGGCATCAAGATCAGAGTAGACAAAGAAGGTAAACGTAACTTTGATGGCACGGACAAATGGATCACTGATCGTCCCAAGAAAAAGTCCGTTGGTCTAGCCTTCAAGGATACGGATACAACTTTTGGCGATTTGAATACCAGAAAAATAGCCAAATTAAATGGCGGCAAGGCACCAGCTGATCTCGAAGAATACAAAAAAATTGTTACCGAACATCTCAAAAAACAAATTGTCGAAAAACTTGGTGATCAGGATGTCAGTAAAGGCTTGACTGTTTATTCCAAAGGTCGCACAGAAGCTGGAGACCCCAATTTTACTGCCAAATTCAACGAGAAAGGTGCACTCACTGTGGAAATCCATGATGAGTGGTTAAACAAAACTTATGAAGCCTCCAAAGTTGCTCCCAAACCGGTTCCCAAGCCTAAGCCCAAACCAGAACCTTACGATTATGCCGGCGAACCTTCTCCCAAGGCTGATGCCGATACTGCCGCTGCACCTTTAGACCCGGCCAATATGCCGATAGCAGAAGCTCCCAAAGAAGGAGATGACGTTAATATTTAATCATCCAATGGAAAATTCTAACTCAAAATTCTCAATTGAAGCCCTCCGTCAGCTGATGGCTGAATCCCCTGCCTATACCAGTTTGCCGGACGCCCAGAAACAGCTTATAGAAGGCCATATCACTGCCAACAATAAGCCGGTATTACTCTATATTTTTCAGCAGCTGCGCGAAGAAGCGGATGCCCGCGCCCTCAGCCGCCAAAAATTGGCCAAGAAAATACTGAAAATAGATCCAATCGATCTGTCTTCCCTCCGCGATTTATGATATAATTAAAAGATTTAACTGCCTCCCGTATGCTAAATCATCACTTTACAGAACTTCATTCAAAAATGCCTGCTCACAGGTATATTTTCAATAATGCCGATTTATCAAAATTCATTGAAGCCGAGAAATCCGGCGTATTGAAAGACAAAGCCAAAGAAAATTATGATAAAGAAGTTGGCAAACTGGCTGACCGTATCAAAGAATTGGAAGCTGGTGGCAGAACCTCCGATCAGATTAAACAAACCATCAAGGAAGAACGGACAGTCATGATTATCAGAGCCGTCAATGACGCTTTACGTGAATTAAAAGTAAAATATACCGAAAACGGCAAAGAAAAACAGGTCACTTATCTCTATCTCAAAACTATCGCCGGCGAACCTTATGCCGGTAAAATCGCCGGAATTTTCGACCCGCTTTTTGAACAGTCTGATAAAGACACCACCACCGCCCTCGACACCTATTTACGCGAAACCTCTGCTGCTACTGGCAAAGTAGTTTCCGCTCTTGGTGCCCTTCCCGAAGTTGGCAAACGCTTTGATCCCAATGCCGAAAATACTGAAACCCAACGTCTCAAAGAAGTACTAGATTCCCGTGCCGACGTTTTGGACAAATCCAAAACCAGCCGTTCTGAAATTATCCAGGACCGAGCCGGAGCCTATAAACTTCGCACCTCTATTGCTGACAAAATGACTTCTCCACAGGGAGGAAAAATTGATGACTATGATGATGGACATCTTTTTGATGGCGACCAGATTTTCTGGGGTGCCAAAAAAGATATGACTGACGAAAACAATCCTACTCGTTTCCTTCTCAATGGTTATCTCTATGCTAATGACATTTTTGGCGGAGGTGGTGCTGACGGACAGGCAGCCATGGAAAAAGCCATTGAAGAACCTTACAAACTTTATTACCGAACTATTGGAGACAGCCGTTTCACCATGGAAGATTTCGAATCAGGCATGGCCATGAAATCCTATCTGGATGACGCCAGACAATACATCTCTGGCCCCTCTTCTTATCGTGTGCTTGGTGTGGTAGCAGGTCTATTGCGTCTTACTGATCAGATGCTTCGTAATGGCGATTTGCGTAAACAATACGATGAATATCTTCGTGAAAATTTCTCTAAATTAGGCAAAGGCGACTACAACACCGAAGAAAAACAACTCCAATATTTATTTGGTTTACAGTCTCCAGCAGAATTCTTTGGTCTCAACAATAAGTGGAAAGGCGATTTCTCCAAAATTGACCATCTGACCGATCCCGACGCTCCCGGAGCCAAAATTGAT
The DNA here is from genome assembly GCA_020849575.1 of Candidatus Peregrinibacteria bacterium. Classification (GTDB taxonomy): domain Bacteria; phylum Patescibacteriota; class Gracilibacteria; order UBA1369; family UBA1369; genus JADLFY01. The sequence continues at coordinate 6,314 of JADLFY010000031.1, read as the reverse complement.
GACTATCCAGGCACTTATTCTGACAACAAAAACAGCAAAACCCGCTGGAATTTGAATGGTTATCTCTATGCCAATTATCTTTTCTATGGCAAAAGCCAGGGCAAAGTTGATGCAGAATTCGAGCGTGCCGTAAAAATGTTCCACGATCATTGGGACGGTAATTTATTGGAACAGGAACAAATAGAGAAAAAAGCTGAAGGAAATACTGACGGTTTTGGTCTCGGCTCCTATCTCTCTGCAGCAGAGCAGTACACCAAACATGAGCAGGTAAAAGGTTTAATTGCCGGTTTGCTCAAATTAACTGACGACATGTCCGATACAGAACAGGCCAAAGCTTATAGCAAATATCTGAATATATTTTTAAAAAGACTCAGCACTGATGATCAGGAAGATTATCAGATGATGATGCTCTCCGGTATCAAGGGCCCTGATGAAGCCATGAAAGACCTCAAGGAAAACAGCCGTTCCGACATGCTCAAATTGATGATCAAAGCCACTTCCCAGCATAATCAGTTTAAATTCAAGGAAGACACCACCAAAATTTTTGACAAAGATGCTCCTACTTTATCTTCAGAAAAATACGAACAAAAATCCCGTGAAGCCAAAACTGAAATTGATGAATTTATCAAAGAAAGATCCAATCGTGCCAGAAAAGCGCTCGAACAAAATTACAATAGTTTAGTAGAAAAAAACGCTGCTCTCAAAACCCCACTTTATCAACAGGCCGATCTGGATGAACTCAGCAAATCCATCAATGCCACTGCCAAAGAATTAATTGAGGCCAGAAAAGTAACCAAAGAAAATGAATTAATCGGCGCAGTAAACGGAAAATACCTCGAAACTCTTTTCAATGGTGAGAAAAGTTATTTCATGATTATGGATCAAATCGATGCCAAAAAGAAAGCTGTTGAAGAAACTGCAAAAGGCAAAAGACCAGATCAAAAACTCCCCGAAAACAGCCAAAAACCCAAAACAGTAGCCGAAATCCAGGGGACAGCCGACGCCCCAGAAGTTCAGGCAGAAGTCGATCCTATTAAAGCTGACTGGAAAGATGCCGAAAGAAAACCACCAGATTTACGTGATTATGTTGGTCAGTTGGTAGTCAGTACCACTTCAGGTACTTCCCAGGCCGAAGCCAGAAATCTCAAAGGTGATGTTGTCTTCAAAATCCCCAATGGTTCCGAAGTAAAACGCGATGAAAAAGACGCCAAACTTGATGCCCGTTATGTACAGTCACTTACCTATGTGCGTGTCTCCTACCGTGGCAAAAAAGTTTATATTCCTGAGGAGCAGTTGTACAAACGCGACGACTACTACTCTTAACCTCTTCCCAGCTTTTTACGCATCAGCATCAGCCAATACCACATTGGCTTATATATCAGTTCCTGACCAGGGAAATAATCAATTCTCACCCCGCCAAATTTCAATTTAAATTCAGTTACTCCTGCCCATTCATGTTTATTACCGGCTCCTTCAGGGGCAATTCCCAGTAAATCATACCATTTTATCCCGCGATTTTTGGCCTCTTGCATGGCTTTCCATTGCAATAAATACGGCGCCATCAAATTCCTGTGCTGATCTCCCGATACCCCAAAGTAATAAATCGCCTTATCCTTGAAAAAAGTTACCAGTATTCCGGCAATCGGCACTCCTCCCCAATAGGCTATATACAATTTGGCTTTATCCTTCAAAACCAGCAGCATATTGAGATAATAATCTCTTCCATGCCCGCTAAACCCGTCTCTGGCCGTAGTTTCACTCAAAAGACCATAAAATTCAGTCACTTTTGCCTCTAAATCAGCCAATTCCCCACTTTCTCCATCGACTGACTTCACCTCTACACCTTTTTTCTCCGCCAATTTAATATTATAACGTCCTTTTGGCTTCATTTGAGCCAAAATATCGTTTTCTGAGCCGCTCAAATCAATCATCAACGTATTTTCCGGTTGATAATGGGCATGAGCACCTTTAAAACCCAATTCCTTCCATCTCCATCCCACCGTTAAGCACGGCTCTACTCTGAGGAAAACAGCCTTTTCTTGTTTGGCCAAATCACGCAAAAAAGCCAAAATCGCTTCCATTTGAACTTTTCCCGCCCCCTCACTATCAAAATAATTCACCAAAGGGCCCTGTGGCACATAAAACCAGCACTTTCTCATTGGCAAAGCCCTTTTTAGCACTAATGCTCCAGCCACCAGCCGGCCTTCATCCCATACTCCTACAATCCAAAATCCCCAGCCTTCACCTTTGGCCTCCTGAAACCGGCCCCAAGCCCTGGTCTGATGTATATTTCCTTGTTCATGATTACTGACCAATTGATCCCATTCTTCCAAACCGCTCTCTTCCACCAAGCCCACTTCCAAGCCGCTTGCCATAGCCATTCGGCGGCCTCCGGCCGCCTCCAAAACCTCCCCAGCTGTCTTTTGCTTCAGGCTCATTTGACTTGAAATTAAACTCTAAAATGCAGTATATATAAGGTGATAAGCATTATGGTAGTTGATTTTTAAGCTACTTTCTGCTATCATATAAGGAAATTACAAAATATTTAAACAAAGACAAAAATATGAAAAGCCTTATTAAAAAAGTTAGCACAGGCTTGACCACCTTGGTTGGTTCAGCTCTCTATGGCTACACTGTATTTGCTCAGGGTACTGGCTTCCTTTCTCCAACTGATAGCCCAGGCCGTATTTCCAATGCTACAGGTGGCGAAGCAAGTGCTAGAAACCTCGTTCTCACAATCGTAAATTTCTTCCTTGGCTTCCTCGGTTTAATTGCAGTTTTGATGGTAATTTACGGTGGTGTTTTGGTACTCACTGCTGGTGTAAATGCTGATCAGGCAGGTAAAGGTAAGAAAATTCTTAGCTTTGCTGCCATCGGTATTATCATCATTCTTCTTTCCTTCGCGGTGGTATCTACAATCCTTGGTGCTGCATCAGGCCAGGACGCTTAATTACATCCCTAGAATCCTCAAAGAACCCAACCTCAAAGTTGGGTTCTTTTTTTGGGAAAAATCTTCCCAATCAACTCGTCAAAATCAGCTCCCTAGTATTGTTCACTAAATTATCACACAATAGATTGACAAAAAGCCAACTTTACAACATAATTCGGGCTAAACTCGCTTAATTAATGGAAAGACCTCTATTTAAATACAGAGTCGGTATTATAGCAGAGACGCCCTGGGGGCCTATTTTAACCCAGGAAATCAAAGATAGAGCCCGCGTCGAAGCGCTTCAAATTATTGAAGATAAACGTCTTGCTGCTCTAAAGTCCCACAATAAAGCTTTGGCCAATCGTTATACTGCTGGTAAGGCCATTATTAATGGCGGCCGTTTCTCTTTACCTGGTGGGGGACCCAGTCCACGCGACTTTGAAGAAATCGGAGAAACCGGACTGATTGATGAAATAGGCATTAAAATTGTCAAACGCCAGGGTGAGGACGATACTTTACTTTTCCCTGATATAGATCGTTTGCCGCAGGAAATCATTATGAGAATCGAACGTATCATGAGAAGGACTGCGGTTAGGGAAATCAGAGAAGAATTCAATATTGAACCAGAGCCCGACAGTCTTGGCGGAGTTTCTCAAATCATGGGAGCTACCCGTCGGCACTTAATTTATATAGTTGCTCTTGATGGCGAAATCAAAATCACTGACCCAAATATTTCCGGCATTGGTTTTATTGACCAAAAACATGTAATTCCTCTGTCAAAATTCTTTTTCCAAGGTCATGTCCGCACTCTTTACAGCCATTATATTTGCAATCCCGACCGGGATGGATTGGCTAAAGCCTACGCTTCCAGATTCATCGTACCATTCAATCTGGTTGAAGGCTGGTTCCATGATGAAATAGCTGCCTACAATTATCTCAGCGGCAAAGGTCGTCATCGCACTCACATGCCCAGAATACTGGAAAGCCGACCGGCTTTCCGCATCCGCGGAAAAGATGGACAATTACAGGAACTCCGCAGCGACTCCAATAGTTTTACTGTCTCCAAAGAAGCCAAATTAATCCCCCGAGCCATGCTGAAACTGCACTCGGGCATAGACACCCCTCCCCTGGCCAAACCCCGCCGCAGCCCCAGCAATCCCACCATGCCTAAAGTCGGCGAAAAAAAACCGGCCTAATCGGAACCCCGGCGACCATTTAAAAGAATTTCATTGGTCGGGGAGCAGGGACTCGAACCCTGGACCTCATGGTCCCAAACCATGCGCGCTAGCCAACTGCGCTACACCCCGATTTATTGAATTTTCTGCTTAATCAAGCTTTACAGAATTGCCGAAAGCGCCTGAATTTTAAGGTAAGCTCTTGTGCAAGTCAAACCTTTTCCCAAATCCCCTGCCAGCAGGCAATTTGACAAAAAACAACTTTTTCGTATAATTCCATGGTCTCTGCCATTCCGGCAGAACCTCAACTAGGAGCAGTTCTCCATGCCCACCCGTCCGTGGATCAGCCGACGTCGTAGTCTGCGCCGTCGCGCCATCAAGAAGTTCCACAAGCCCGTTGACTGGGTCAACGGCGTCCTCTACTTCATCAAGAAGGTCAAGGGGCGTCAGATGATTCTCGATCGCGTGCCCAACACGCCGGAGGTTCACAAACCCAGGCATTAACACGGTCCCGGTAGATCAGGAGAGACCTGGCTCGGCGCTCCCGCGCCTCGCAGCCAAAATACATGCATCAAACTGGTTTCTCCGGTAAGATGCTGCCATCCCAGGGGGCGTCAGCCCCCTCAGCTAATACTTCTCAAATGAATCATTTAGATAATTTCAATCAGAGCGAATACGGTTTTTTTGCACTTCGACATGGCCAGAGTAAAGCCAATGTGGCTCAAAGCCCGAACAGCAATACGCCAGGAATAATCATCAGTAATCCCGAAGTTGGCACCAAAAAATATGGCTTAAGCGAGGAAGGCAAGAGGCAGGTGGCCGCCAGCATTACAGCCGCCAAAGAGCAGCGTATTCTCACTCCTGACACTTTCATTTACAGCTCCGATTTCCTCAGAACAGTCGAAACTGCTCAAATCGCCAAAGAAATTCTCAATGCCAGAATGACCATTTTTACCGAACTTTTACGTGAAAGAAATTTTGGTATGTTTGAAGGCCTGGACAGTGGCAACTATGAACTGGTTTGGGATATTGATAAAACTTATGCTGATGAAAATGCTTCTGAAGTAGAAACTATCAATTCAGTTCTGGAAAGAACCACCCGCTTGATAGCCAGAATTATTAAAGCCCGTCATCCCAACACCAAAAAAAGAGCCAATATATTATTGGTTTCTCATGGCGATGCTTTGCAAATTCTGGAAACCGGTTTCCGCAAAATGGATCCCCGCTTGCATCGCTCACTGGAGCCATTAAAGACTGCTGAGCTGCGCCAGTTAAAGCTCGCTTCAAAGGTTGCCTAAATTCTGATCATCTGCCACAATCGGCGCAGATGTATATTTCTTCCAAACAAATTTTCGATTCCAAAGTTTATGATCACGACGGGCATTTTGTTGCCCTGGTTAAACATGTCATTATCAACCCTGACAATGGACATGTTTTAGCCTTTTTACTAAATTCCAAACAACCGAATTTAATTTCTCCACAGGATGTTATTTCCTGGAAAAATCAATATCTTTCCCTTGGTCAAAATTATGAATTACATCATCCTCAAGACTTAGTTCGCTTGCATAAACTTTATTATAATCGCTGCACCGATTTACTCAAAAGATCAGTACGCACCGAAAATGGCTTCAAGATTGGCCAGGTAATTGAATACACTATCAACAGTAAAAATTTCATTCTGGCCAGCATCACTGTGCAGAAAAAAGTCCTGGGCTTATTTCCAGGACGTACTCATCTCATTCACTATTCAGCTATTGTAGAAATTAAACCCCGTGAAATTATCATCAAAGACAGCACCATCAAATTATCTATTCGCCAAAGCTCTCGCGATAAATTTGCTCTACGAACCGACCCCACTTTCGATCAGGCATTATCTGAGCCTGAAGTCCGAACATAAGCCGAAAATCCCGTTTATTTTCATGGTCATATCCAAATACATGCAGCAAAGCATGTACAAACAGAAACTCCAATTCTTCCTGCCATTTCATCCCATGACTTTCAGCCTGTTTTTTGGCCGTAATCGGATCTATAAATATTTCTCCGACCAAATCCTCCCCCGGAAAATGTTCCCCTTCCAAAAAAGAAAAAGAAAGCACATCAGTTACTTTATCCTTACCCCGGTATTTTTTATTCAATTTTTTAATCTGCTCCGAATCCACAAAATATAGCTCAATTCTCCCCTTCACCATTTTTTTTACCTGCCTAAAAAC
>JADLFY010000030.1 GCA_020849575.1 Candidatus Peregrinibacteria bacterium | reverse complement strand
ATAGGCCAAAGTCAGGCTGTCCATTCCGGCTCCTTCCACCGCCTGATCCAAAGCATTATTCAATTTTTCCATTTGATGATGAAATGGTTGTATGCGGGCAATTTGATTATAACGTGAATCTTTAGTGCCACGACGACTACCACTGACAAAACTTTCCAGCATCTCATGCATATGTTGTCTCAATTCCTGGGGATCATCATGCTGCTCTTTAATATGAAAAGTCAGAGCACCTTCTGCCTCATAAATTCTTCTTGAGCCTCTGGCCAGTCCCAGTTCAATCATACCGGCACTGCACAGTTTAGGAACATCATAAGAATTAAATGTAATCAATTGTCTGTCTCTGGGCTCAAAGGCCATTTCTCCCTGTGAAGTCAATTCGTCCAACATGCTGTTAAAATTATTTGCCTACATAGTATAAATAGGCAAAAACGCCTGTCAATTATAACGCCTGGCCAGGATAGGCTTTCTTTGAATGGTCTCTAACTATTTCGCGGCAGTTGCCGGTCCACGCATTTTTATGGCCCAATCCAGGAATACGGCACGGCTGATCGGAATATCAGGATAAAATTTCCCTGGTTCCACAGTAGTAATTGCTTTCATATCCCAAAGTGCTCTCAGGTATGGGCCTTGCCAACCGAGTCTCACATCATTGAAAAAATCATTTGGGTAGCCGGCCCCACAATTAGCCGAATAACAACCCTGATGTGGCGGAATTTTAAAAGCTTTTACCACCAATGCGGCGGCTTCAGCTCTGGTAATCTGACGATTGGGAGCAAAAGTATTTGGGCCCACTCCACTAACGGTTTTGGTATCCCAGGCTGATCTGATCCATGGCCCTTGCCACATTACTAAATCATTAAATGGACTTCCACAGTCTGCATCATAACATCCCTGTTTGGCTATATTACCGGTTGCCAAGACAATAATTTTAGTTGCTTCAGCCCTGGTCAAACCCTGATCTGGTCTGAATGTTCCATCTTCATAACCTTTGACCAGACAGATATCATAAGCCGCTCTGATCACAGCTTTGAAAGAACTATTTTCTATATCAGTTGGATAATTTACCCCTGGACACTTGCTGGCTTCAGCAACTGGATTGGGAGCTGTAGCTTCTTTGCCACCAAATACAGCATTAGCCACCGTTTCCAATATACCTGGCTTATCAGTATTTTCTGCAGCACCATGCAAATCTTCTGCACTGGCTTCTTCGGGAGCACCTTTGCCTGGGGCATTTTCAATACTGAATTTTTGTACTGAAGTATCCGGAGCATAAGTATTGGCTAGTCTTGCACCAACCACAAAATTTGCTTCACCCAAAGCTGCTGCCTGATCATAATCATCATAGCCATCCCAGCTCACATAAAATGTGCCTTGATTCTGATATTTATCGACCCAGATAGATTTCAATAAATTACCGGAATTGTCAGCTGCTTTTACATCAAAAGTTTCATTATAAACGCCGACATTTACAATAGCGGGTTTATTCAAAGTACAATCCAGTCCCATCCGATCATAGGCTGGCAGATCAAATTCAAAAAATAATTTTTTTGCTCTGGCTTTACAGGTCAAAATATCCGGACTGGGAAAAAGTGTGGTGCTCTGACTGCTTGTATTTACGCTTTCACTTTGAGTGGTTTCCACAGTATTAGAGCTGTTTGAAGAATTGGAATTAGAATTGGAGTTAGAAGAGGCAGCCGCTTGAATGGTGAAATCACTCACTTTCAAAACCGTGCTGTTATTGTTATTCGAGTCAGTCACCATGATTGTACAATTACTGTACGTTCCCACCGATAAATTATTAAAAATAATTGTATTGTTGCCTACTGCAGCTGTAGTAGTGGCACTGGAACAGTTTCCGCCATAAGTGATTTTACCGCTTTTATTGGTGGAAAATGTATAGGCTGGAGTCAGATTAGTGGTGGGTGTTGTCACCGGAGTCACTTCTTTTACGACAAAAATTGTATTTAAAGTGCTGGTGCCATTATCGTTTGTCTGGGCTGGTTGTGCTGCGACCGCACCTTTATTTTTTAAATTCAGACTGCAGCTACCATTATAAATTTTATTTGGTGTCACCGAATAATTAGTCAGCTTGACCGAAAGGGTAGCATTTTTATCAGGATCAGTTTTTTTGAAACTATAAGTAACTCGGGGCAAGGTGTAAGGATTTGGAATATTATGATCCAGATATTTTGAATCTGAACCTGACAAAACGCCCGTCCCACCATAATTAATATCGTAATTGTCATTGACGTCTACACTGTGGGCAGTAATTGTCCAATCAACCTGATAAGAATAAGCAATCAAACCTGGAGTAGATGGTACTCCTTCAGAAAAAATTTTCCCCGTACAACTAACACCGCTTTGCAGAATATTTTGATAATTGGGAGTGGTATTCGGAGTTACAGTATTGGTCTGTTGTATGATGTTTGGAGTTGCTGCCTGCAGCACATTTACCTGAACGAACAGTACTAGCAGGGCAACTGAGGCTTTAAGCAAAGACTTCTTCCAAATGGTTTTGGTGGTTTTCATATATAAATTCAATGAAATCCCTATATTATAGCACAAAATGGCTGAATTAGCATTTTAAATTACCTTCCTCTGCTTTGATCTTTTTCCTCTGTCCCAAGCCATGTCTTGACTATAACAACAAAACATGTTTAAATATAGACCTTATCCCCTCCCATAAAAGTGAACAAATCCCCTGAACAATCAGAACAATTTGAAGGCGAATTGATAGTGGTTTTAGACAGAGAAATGGGCCCCGCCGATATTGTCTACACCACCGCCATTGATTATTCCAGCGGTCAAAAAAACGACAAAGCTGGCGGTTTACTTTTGGAACTTTTGGCTTTAACTGAAGAGGTTGTTACCCTCAGCTGCAATAAAAGATTGTCAGCTGAAAACAAACGATTATTACGCCACAAAAAAGCTGAACTAAACTTTCTCCTGGAAATTTTTTCCCGCCAGAAACTGATCAGTAAAAAAATCCTGGAACTTTTAATGGAAGGAAAAGTTAAAACCGGCATTTGGATCGATTCTATTGGCGGCTATACCGATACCAAAGAAAAATTGCTTTGCGTAGCCGATCACCTTGACCGTCGACAGGGCAAAGTCAGTACTTATACCGATATCAAAGCCGCCAGTGCCGCCTTCGATATCGCTTTCCTGGGTCATGAAATCAATGCCCTCAAAAAATCAGAATTCATGTGGCATTTTTCCGATTCAGATGAAAGTCCCCGCACCACCAAAATTGCTCAATTCAAAGCAAAAGGTGATTTGGATGAAGCTGGGCAGCAGGAATTGGAAGAATTAATGGACATTCTCGACCAGGCCAAACCTGGCTTCAAAGAAAAACTTTGGGCCGAAGTTTTGCGTCAAATCAATCACCCTGATAATCAGGATGGCGATGTTTATTTCCAGGGCGCCGATCTGGCTGAAGCCGGGCTAATCACTAATTGTTATAAAAAAGGCCAGGAATTACACGCCAAATTTGCCGCTGACTTCCCTGTTTATGCCGAAACCAATAGCAATTTTTTCACTCAAAGTATTTCTGAAAAAGTCCATCGTTTAATCGCCGGACAAATGCACTGGTTTGATCCGCGCACTCTGGCTCTCACCAGCAAATTACAGCAAAAATACGAACGCGGCAGCCGTTCAGCCAAATCCAAAAAGAAGTCCTAATAATATCTGGCCATTAACGGCTCCAGATCAATATTCTCAATCGGTAAACTAACCGCGGCTACTTCGGCACGACCCGGGTCCTGTTCTTCATAGGTAGGATGCTCAGCCTGATAGAGAATTCCGACCGGGAATTTATCTGTTTCCAGGGCTTTTTCCATAGCGGCCTTCCAGTTGCTTTTATCATATCCCTCAACCTGATCGAGCTTATAAGTATTTTTCAAAAAATAAGCATAAGTCTGAATTTTATTGAAAGTCACACAGGGTTGGAAAATATCTATCAAAGCAAAACCCTTGTGTTTGATGGCCGCTTCCATGATTTTAGTCAGTTGAATAGCATCTCCCGCATAACCCCGTGCCACAAATGTACAGCCCAAACTAAGTGCCAAAGCCAGTGGATTGAGCGGTTCTTCAATCGCGCCAAAAGGAGAAGAAGGTGATTTGTAACCTTTGCAGGAAGTTGGTGTCATCTGGCCTTTGGTCAAACCATAAACCATATTGTTATGCACCATAAAAGTCATATCAATATTCCGGCGAATGGCATGGACAAAATGCCCCACACCAATCCCATAGCCACCACCGTCCCCCGCATCACAAAGCACAGTCAAATCTCTATTACCGAATTTCACCCCGGTTGCTGCTGCTACTGCTCTGCCATGCAGGCTATGTAATCCATAAGTATTTACCCAGTGAGTAATTTTACCGCTACAGCCAATATCACTGACAAAAGCCACCTTATGCGGCT
>JADLFY010000029.1 GCA_020849575.1 Candidatus Peregrinibacteria bacterium | reverse complement strand
TACTCCAGTTAATTTGCCCTCAGCAGTGGGGGATTTCAAGCAGTGTCCGGCAGTTACCAGCGTATCCACTCCACTTATGAACCCTGCACATAATATCTCCGTCTTTTTATCTCCCATTAGCCATTCAATAGCCAATGCTACTATTTTTTGTTCATCACGTATTCTTTCTTTCACACCATTTTTCTGCGGCTGCTGTTCAGGATTTTCTCTAATTCTCTTGATTTCAGCCGCATGCTCAACCAAATCTTGTATGGCCATATTAATTTCTTCATCATCCAGATCAATTTGACTGCTCAGAGCAGTTTTATTGGTCAAATTCAATGGATTACTGCTATAAACCGGCTGACTGCCGTCACCTGCCAATGCGGAAACTTTTAAATCTCCAATTACTCCACTGTTTTCCGTAAAATCAAATAAATAATATCCATTTACACAACGATTCGAACTTATGCCTATTTTCTCACAATTCAGTGAATCTGCTTCCTTTTGACTATCATTCAATTTCACCAGAATTTGATTGCCATGATTAAACCAGACATTGCCTTCATCAGGATGGCTATTGTTCAAATAATTATAACCTTCAAATTCAATTCCACCTTCTATCTCCATCGACAAATTGGCAGAGGCTGGATCATTTTTGAAAAGAGACACTTTAATCGGTCTGCTCTTTCCCGTTACAATATGATCTTTAATGGCCACTTCCAAACCATAATGATTGGCTCTGAGCGTTCTCAAAATTGCACTTTTTTTGGACAGTACCGTTTTTCTGGTCAAATCTTCCTTCTTATCAAGCATTTTCCCCAAAACTTCATTCTGTGGAAAAAATTCCGTTCCAACTTTAACACCTCCTGCCATTAATGAAGCAAAGACAGCCAATTTAAAAGTGGTTTTTAAAGCTTTGACTCTGGTCGGATTTTTGGGCTGAACTTGTTTATCTGCAGAATAATCAAGTCCTTCTGCTATTTTTTTCATAAAAATGCCAATAGAGCATACTATATAATATAGCTGCTATCTAGTCAATGTCTCTAAAATGGCTAATCTCCAATTAATTCTCCTCCAAATACGCTCAATGCTGAGTCAATTGTTGCTGATGGAACATTTCCTTCAGCCCTGTCGACATCCATCGCAGCAGACTTAGCCTCATTTTGCTGTGCCATAGCCAAATCCACCTTACCGCTCAATTTCAAATGAGCTTTTAATTCATCTTCTATGGCTTTTTCACACATCGCCAATAATTCCGGAACAAATAGCTTATCTTTGTTGAAATTACTGCTAAAAGACAAAATCACATTATTTCCTTCCAGCCCAACCGGTTTGCCCGCCATTAGGCAACGTTTGGCTAAAGGATTTTGAATTCTATCAAAAACCCCAGTCCATTTATTCAGTAATTCCTCAAAAGATATTTCTCCGGCTGAAACAGTGACTGCCTCCTTCGTGACGGCAATTTCTGCAACAGGAGAGGTCACTTCGGCAATTATCTCCGTGGTCTCAATCCTGGAACTATTTTCCACTTTTGCTAATTCAGGCTTTTTTTTTGAGCCATCCATTTCACTCTCAATTTGTACCGGAGCGGCTTTGGAAGGCGTTAAACCTGCTTTCAAACAGGACTTTACTATGGCCACCTCCAGCGGCAACTCCGGAATATAGGAGAATTTATGCTTTTCATAGGCTTCCTGAAAATTTCCAATCAAATCAATAATTTTGGCTGCTCCATGCTGATCAGCAGCGTTTACTTTTTCTACCAGTTTGTGACGCAGAAAGTCCAAAACCTCTTTATTGAATTGAATCAAATCCACTCCCTGGGCAAAAATAATCTGCAATTCTTTGACCGCTTCAGAAGCATCACCTTTTTCAATGAGTCCATACATTTTCTCCGCTGCCAAAGCATTGGATATGCCAAGAACTTTTTTGACTTTTTCTGCTTCCACTTTTTTCCCCGAAATTAATTGTTCAAGCAAAGAAAGTGCATCACGAAGCCCGCCTCTGGATTGTTTGGCAATCATTTTCAAAGCTTCTTCTTCAGCCAGAATTCCTTCTTCACTAGCCACAAATTGCAATCTGCCCAAAATATCCTGATCAGTGATTCTTCTAAAATCAAAACGCTGACATCTGGAAATAATCGTCTCAGGAACTTTATTTATTTCAGTCGTAGCCAGAATAAAATAAACAAAAGCAGGTGGTTCTTCCAGAGTTTTCAAAAGCGCATTAAAAGCCTCTTTGGTCAGCATATGCACCTCATCAATAATATAAACTTTATTCTTTGCTCTGGTTGGTGCATAACTGATTTTTTCACGCAACTCACGGATTTCATCAATACCTCTATTGGACGCTGCATCAATTTCTATCACATCAATAAGTCTTCCTGCATCAATTTCCTCAGCAATCTCAGAGCCGTCGAAACGTCCATCCTCACTCATTTTCTCCGCATTGATAGCCTTGGCCAGGAGTCTCGCCGTAGTAGTTTTTCCTGTACCTCTTGGCCCTGTGAACAAATAAGCATGGGCAATCTGGCTTTCTTTAATCGCATTGAGCAGAGTAATTCTGATATGTTCCTGGCCAATCAGGCTGGGAAAATCCTTCGGTCTATATTTTCTATAAAGAGACATTAACTATTTTTTAAATTGATTTAAATTGTCCTCGACAGCCTTTCTGAATTCTTTTTCAAATCTTTCTGCAGAAAATTTTTCTGCATCTTTCTGAATCACCTTAGCATCATATTTTGAATAATGCAGAAGTAATTTACCCAAAGAATTTTCCATCGAAGCCAAAGTTTGTTCAGCAAATAATTCACCATTGAAACCAGCTTTGACCATCTCGGTAGCCCCTCCCATATCATACGCCAATACGAGCTTTCCACAGGCCAATGCTTCCACCATCGTAATGCCAAAATCTTCTTCAGACGGAAATATAAATGCTTTACAACCGCTAAACCATTTTTGGCATTCTTCATCGGTCAATCGGCCTTTGAATTCGATATTGGCCCCGGCAATTGACTGGAGAAATTCTTTCTCGGGACCATCACCAATGATCACCAGTCTTTTACCAATTTTATTAAACAGACTGACGGCCAAGTCAATTTTTTTATAGTGTGCCAGAGTGGAAATTATCCAGAAGTATTCTTTCCCATCGCTAGTTATTTTCGCTTTATCTTTGGAGGCACTTATAAATTTGCTTGTTTCAACCGGCGGGTAAATTACTGTCGACGGAAGACGATAATATTTAGAAATACGTTTTTGCACATGTACAGAATTGGCAATATAGTAATCCACTCTATCTGAAGCCACTTTGTCCCATAATCTGATTTTTTCCATGGTACTTTCTGCCAACCATCTTTTAATCGGATTAAACCACTTCTCCCGGGTATATTGATGGGCATAATCCCAGGCATATCTCATCGGCGAATGACAATAACAGATATGCATAGTTTGCGAACCAGTCAGTACTCCATGGGCAAAAGCTGAGCTGGAAGAGATCACCAGATCATATTCACTCAAATCGAATGATTCTATGGCATAAGGCATCAGTTTTAACAGCCAACGATAACGGCGTCTGATAAACCCTGGGAATTTTTGTAAAAAAGAAGCTCTCACTCTTCCCGGAGAAAAGTCCCTGCCACATTTATCCTCATCATAAAGCAAAGTATAAATTGGTGCTTCAGGATACATTTCTGCCAGTTTTTTAACTACTCTTTCAGCCCCACCCATTTTCACCAGTAGTTCTGCCACAATGGCTACCTTCAATTTTTTTTCGTTTTTTTTCATTGTTCAATCATTTTCAAAAAATCTTCCTCACTGATTATTTTGACGCCGTGTTTTTTGGCATCTTTTTCTTTGGTACTCGCTTTTTCACTTTCACCCAGTACTAGAAAATCCGTATTGGAACTTACCGAATTAACCACTTTCCCACCATTCTGACGTATCCTTTCTTTGGCCTGATCCCTGGATAAATTCTTCAATGTCCCGGTGACTACCAGAGTCATTCC
>JADLFY010000028.1 GCA_020849575.1 Candidatus Peregrinibacteria bacterium | reverse complement strand
TTCCTATTGCGGCTCATAGAAGGGAAGTAGTTGAAGCAATAAAACAAAATCAGGTAGTGATAGTGGTTGGTGAAACAGGTTCGGGCAAGTCTACTCAAATACCCAAAATGATTGTGGAGGCCTTTTGTGAAATAGAAAAAATAGATTCATCAATGGCTAAATTCAAAATAGCCTGTACTCAACCGAGACGTATTGCTGCTGTATCCATTGCGACCTGGATGGCTCATGAAATGGAAGTGGAACTGGGTAAGGAAGTGGGATATAAAATCCGTTTTGATGATGAAACTACGACTGGAACATTAATCAATATTTGTACCGATGGTATATTGCTGCAGGAAATGAAAGGCGATGGGCTTTTGTCCAGATATGATGCGGTGCTGGTGGATGAGGCTCATGAGAGAAATCTGAATATAGACTTTTTACTTGGTTTAATTAAGGATATTCAGAAAAAACGTTTGGCAGCCGGTCAAAAGGAATTGAAAATACTGGTTACGTCGGCCACTGTTGATGCCGATAAGTTTGCCGATTTTTTTGCTGAACTCAATAGTCAACCAGTACCAATAATTAATGTTTCAGGGAGATTATATCCAGTTGATATTGTTTATAAACCTCTGGATACGAGAGATGATCCTTACAAGAAAATATCGGCTTTGATCAGGGGAATGAGTGGTCCAGGAGATGTGCTGATTTTTATGCCAGGTGAAGCAGAAATTTTTGCCACTGTTGAAGAAGTAGAAAGGATTCCAGGAAAAGGGATCAAATGTTTACCACTTTTTTCCAGACTGCCCATGGAAGATCAGGAATTGATTTATCAGGATTATCCTGGTTTGCGCAAAGTAGTGATTGCTACCAATATAGCTGAAACGTCTTTGACTGTTCCGGGAATTAAATATGTTATTGATACGGGGTTGGCCCGTATGACTGACTTTAATTACAAAACCGGTATCGGGAGTTTGGAAGTACGGGAAATTTCCCAAGCCTCGGCCATTCAAAGGGCTGGTCGGGCGGGAAGAGTGGAGCCGGGGATTTGTTATCGTCTTTATGATGTGGATAATTTTCAGGAAAGAGAACGTTATACCAAACCGGAAATTCAAAGATCGGATTTGTCCAGTGTGGTACTGCATATGAAATTGATGGGTATTGTTGATTTGGAAGGGTTTAGTTTTATTGATAAACCAGAGTCAAAAGCTTTCCATAATGCTATCAGTAATTTGATTGGTTTGGGAGCATTGGATGATCAGAAAAATTTGACTCCATTGGGAATAAAAATGGCACATTTACCATTGGAGCCAAGAATATCAGCGATGCTTTTGGCTGCTGAAAGATATGATTGTGTGCGTGAGGTGGCGATTATTGCTTCATCACTTTCGGTCAAGGATCCTTTTATCAGGCCAAATGGAGAGGAAGATGAGGCTGATCGGGCCAAGAGAAATTTCCAGAGAATGGCTTCAGGTGGAGAAAGAACTGTTCGTTATATATCCATACGTCGGGGAAGAAAATTTGTGCGCAAGAAAGTTTATGAAGATAATGGTGATAGACAAATGGCCTCTGATTTATTGGTTTTTCTGGTAGTCTGGAATAAAATTCAGTCTTTACCAGAAGATCAGCGTGAAGCTTTTTGTCAGTCCAATTATCTCAATTATCTGGGCTTTCAGGAGATTTATCAAATTTATCATCAGCTCCTGGATACTTTAAAAACTTTTGCCAAAGATGAATTTTCCAAGTATCTGCCGGATGAAGGTGGAGCAGAAAATCTGGTTTTTGATCTGGAAAATAGAGAAGGTATTCTCAAATCCATTTCGTCTGGTTTTATTCAGAATCTTTGTGAGGTCACTAATAAGGTTGTTTATAAATCGCGCGGAGTGGAGGGGATTATGATTCATCCAGGATCCGCTTTGTTTAGCATAAACCCACGTTGGTTTGTATCTGCAGAAATTGTTGAAACCACCAAACTGTTTGCCAGAAATAATACGATGATTGATATTTCCTGGTTGGAAGAAATTGCTCCACAATTATGTAAAGTGCGCAGAGGTGAAGTTTATTTTGACAGGACTACGGGCCGGTTGATGAGAGAAGAAGCGGTTTATTTTCGGGACAGCAAAATTATCCGTTCGAGAACGGTGGATTTGGCCAAAGAGAGTCCTGAAATTGCTGAAGAGGCTTTGATTAGAGAAGGCTTAATCGAAGGTCAATTGGCCAGGCAATTCAATTGGGTGGGGGCCAATTTTGAGACTATGAGACGAGTGAGATTTTATGCCAAAATGCTTGATTTGAATGAGAAAGATTTTGCCAGTGAAAGGTTATTCAAATGGTATAAACAGAAATTCCGTGAGGTTGGTCAGAAAGCTGGTCAGCGAGTAAAATCTTTGCATGATTTAAAAAAATTAATTGATGAGCAGGGTAAAAAAGCTTTATTTCTAAAGGTTGAGGATATTTTGACCGCTGAACAGTTAAAAACCCTGAAAGAGAAATATCCGGAAAAAGTTTATTTGGCTGGTCGTGAATATCCTGTGGAATATGTTCTCGATCATGATGAATCCCGTAGTGGGCCGGTAATTAAATTGTTAGTGGGGGATTTGGATGGGCTGGATTCGAAATCGGAAAAAAGTTTGGGTAAACTTAAACCCAATTTCCAGGTGTATAGCAATGAGCTCTATCAGAATATGATTGCTGAATCGGCCAGTATTGATGAATTGAAACATGAGGTGGATCACTGGTATTTGCGTAAAGCCTGGAAGAAGGCGCGTCGGTCATTGGAAATAAAATCGTTTAGATTAAATGAATTCTGGCCACACAGTCATGATTTGTTGCAACGGGTGGAAATTGGAATGAGTCGTTTTGGACAGACTGGTGAGGGAATGGTTTATGGTTATATCGGTGTAAAAATGGAAGGGAAAAAAGTTGTTAAAACTATTTTTGAAGATTTGCAGAAAGCCCGTGATGAATTGAAAAATGTTCTGGCTGCCCTGGAAAAATACCTTAGTGGAGCTGACAATTCAGAAGGTCTGGAGAAATTGCGTAATTATCTGTTGAAATTAGAAAGTGGCGAAAAGCTCAGTTAGTTTCTTCCATTCCTCGAAAGTGAGATTTTGTGGTCTGACCATCGGTGATATGCCGATTTTGTTTAAAGTGTTTTCCAGAGTTTGTTTATTGACTCCGGGGAAATTGGAAAGGGTATTGAGCAGGGTTTTACGTTTTTGAGAAAAAGCCATTTTGATTAATTTGAGAAACAATTCAATTTTGGCCAGGCGTGGGCTGGGCAGAGTTTCCAATAAAAGAATTGATGAGTCGACTTTGGGTGCCGGATAA
>JADLFY010000027.1 GCA_020849575.1 Candidatus Peregrinibacteria bacterium | reverse complement strand
TTTCAATTTCAGCCGCACATTTTTCCACATCAGCTGATGGTAAATCGATTTTATTCAAAACCGGAATAAGCTTTAAATTATGCTCCAAAGCCAGATAACAGTTGGCCAGGGTTTGAGCCTCAATTCCCTGTGTGGCATCCACCACCAAAATCGCCCCTTCACAGGCAGCCAAACTACGGGAAACTTCATAGGTAAAATCCACATGTCCTGGTGTATCAATCAAATTCAAAATGTATTTTTCCCCCTTATGCATCCATTCCATGCGAACCGGCTGCAGTTTAATGGTAATACCTCTCTCCTGCTCCAATTCCATCATATCCAGTACCTGATCATTTTTCATTTCACGTTTGGTAATAGTCCCTGTGACTTCCAAGAGACGATCAGCCAAAGTCGACTTACCATGGTCAATATGAGCAATAATACAAAAATTTCGAATTTTCTCTGTAGACATTATTGAAAGTTAAGCGTGCTAATCTTAGCAAATAGCCCCAAAATAACAAATCATAAAAGCGAAAAGCCCGCCGCCAACTCCGTACTGGGTACGTGTTAGCGAACGGGCAATTGCCACTTCGGACAGGAAACTCTCCTGCAGCCTGTGCGAGCGCCTGCTACGCACCGACCACCGGGACTTGCTTCTGAGGATCTGGGCCGATGAACGGCACCAGAAACTCTTCGATCTTCTCCTTGATCTCAGAACGATCCTGTTCAGGAGCATCCGAGACCTCCAGCGCTTCCTTGAAAGTTGCCTCTCTGGAAGAGCTGAAGCAGGTGAAGATTTTGGGGTTACCCCCGTTGGCCTTGGTCACGACGACTTTGAAGCCGCCATAACCCACGAAGTCGACATACATCGTCGACAACGTTTTTCCTCCATCCTCGACAACAATGTCGAGGCGGGCAGCGTTGATATCACTACCCTTTTGAGAAACACCAATCATCTTACAACCTTCCGCAAAAGTGACACAGAACCATCAATTCAGGCCCACCGTTAGGCCAAAACTATCAGGCTCCGAGAACACGATTCTATACAAAAATCGCATCTTGTCAACCAAGATTGGTAAATTAGTCAATTCCTAGGCTTACTGACTTAACTTTTTCAGTCTTTTTTGATATAATATAGAGATTTATAGCTTTGACCATGCAATTTAAAGTCCCCCAGGACGTACAAAGAGAAGATCGCATCGTCGGACCACTGACACTCAGACAACTGATTATTTGTGGCATTGGATTCAGCATGGCCTATGCCATCTATACTTTTGTAGGCAGAGATTATGAAGTGATTACCGCCCTTATTCCGGTTATTATCATTGCCATCATCACCATAACCTTTGCTTTTGTTAAGCCACTGGATCTGGTTTTTGAGAAGTATATCCTCTTTTTGATCGAATCATTGGTTTTACCCCCCAAAAGATTTTGGTTAAAAGGAACTGGCGATCCGTCCCGACTCAGTTATATACCAGCTCCCTCAGCCAAAAAGAAAATTAATCCCAAAGAAGCCGAATTAGCTGGAGTTAAAAAGAAAAAATCAATTGAAGAAATTACCAAAATTTTAGACAAAAAATATCAATAAAGACCAAATATGGCAGATTCAAGCGTAAAAAATTCAAAAATCACAGCTGGGCCAACTCTCAGCACCCAAACCTATTTAAGAATCTCTGAAATCAGAGAAAATACTTTGGTATTAAAGAATGGTGGGGTGCGATCAGTTCTGAGAGTATCCAGCATCAACTTCAACTTAAAATCTGAAGACGAGCAAAATGCCATTATCTATTCCTATCAGGGCTTTTTAAATACGCTGGAAGACCCCATTCAGATTGTCATTCGTTCCAAGAAACTCGATATCGACAAATATCTCGATGATTTGAGAGAGAAAGCCGCTAAACAAACAGTTGCCCTGCTCCAAAAACAAACTATCGAATACATTGAATACATCCAAAAACTCGTAGAATATGCCGATATCATGTCTAAAGAGTTTTATGTAATTGTCCCTCAAGATCCTTACCGGGCCAAAAATCAAAGCTTTTTAGAAAAATTCTTTGGTTTCCTCAATTCCAAGGACAGTTATGCTCAGATCAAAGCCCGCCGTGACGAATTTGATGAATTAAAGAAAAAACTCTCTCAAAAAGTAAACAGCATCAAAATCGGTCTGGAAAACTGTGGTCTCAAAGTCGATGAATTGACCACCAAAGAGCTTATTCAACTATTTTATGAAATTAACAATCCCGTAGCAGCCCGTTATCAGAAAGGTGAAAACTGGGATCAAAGTAATATTAAAACCGATGAAGAGATGAAAACGGAAGACACTGGAGCCGACCTGCCCGATAAAACAGTTGAAGATCAAAAAATTGCTTCCAAAGAAACATCAACTGAAGTCAAAGATCAAGTTAAAAAATAAACAGGTATCAATTATACAAACCCCAATATGCCAAATTTAGATATTACTTTCTGGACAGGAATTATTGGCTCACTAATTTTGGTTACGGGAGCCGGCTGGCCAATAGAAAGCAAAGTAAAACATCCTGTTTATTCTATTAAAAACTGGTTATTTGCCATTGGCGGATTATTCATGCTGGCCTATGCAGTGCTGAACAATTATTATCATCAGTCACCTTTTTTCTACGTAATTTTCGAATTATTTATCGCTTTGACCAGCGTGTTGATGATGCTTGATACAGACGATCGCCTCGATGCAGTGATAGTTTCAATAGCCACTGTTGGCTTTATCATCTGGTCATTGTATTTATTTCAGGATTACACCACTATTATCTTTATTATCGGTTTATCAGTAACCGGACTGGGCTTCACCTTGAATATGGGTAGCAAACGCCGCAACCTCGCTTTGGCGGTTGGGAGTGGCACCATAGCCTTATTTAGTTTTATGGTGAGCA
>JADLFY010000026.1 GCA_020849575.1 Candidatus Peregrinibacteria bacterium | reverse complement strand
CTGAACAGCGAAGTTTGACGGAATTGGCTAAATTGAAAGAAAGCAGTACTGATGCCAATAAAGAGGCTTTGTATAAAGCTGCTGTTGATCAGGTAAGAAAAAATACTGAAAAGTATAAAAAATTGAAGGATTATCTGGTTAGTAGAGCAGCTGATGGTAATCCAATATCTAAATATGATGTTATTTCAGCTGTAACCAAAGAAACTTTCAAAACAGTTTCTGCTGATGCCAAAAAAATGGAATCTTTAAAAACGAAAGCAGCAGCAGCTGGTCATGCAGATAAAGTAAAATATGATATTGCTCTTGATGGTATTAAGAGTGCTGGAACTTTGTATTTTGATGCTGAAATTGCTGATTTTGATAAAAAAATGGATACCTACAGCAAGGCTTTGGATGCCAGAAATGCTTCCAAAGGAAAATCTGATGCTGCGGATAAACAGAAAGCCCTGGACACTGCAATTACGCAGCTGAGAGGAGCTTTTGCCAATTTGAAAGCCATAGAGGGGGGTGCGGCAAATGTAGTCGATGCAAGTCGTAGCCCATCCTATAGAATTCAGGTGAGAAAAGATGCTGAATTTTCAGTTTATAATCTGGATGCTGCGGAGAAAGCCGTGGCTAGTTCCGATCCCAATGATCCGGAGAAAAAGAGTGGAAATGAACAATGGAGAATGGGGGCTGAAGCCTTTAGTAAAATGAATATTGTGCGTATACAGGCGGCAACTCTTTATAATGAATTGCAATCCAAGGGTTTGCTGGCAAATGTGGCTGAGGGACAGAAGTTTTGGCTGGAAGGTGAAAAATTAAAATCTACCGATTATCTGGCTGCGGCCAAGCAATATGAACAGGCCGTGACAAAATTCCGTGAAATAGTGAAGGAAAATGATGATGCAGCTGCTGAAAAGGCTAGTAAGGATTTGAATGCTTTTATCTTGGCATTGGATCCCGATTATAAGGATCTGGTTTTGGAGGCGATTAAGGTGACAAGAGATGCTGGTGTGAAAGCCTATAATGAAAAAGACTATACTACAGCGGAAACGAAATTTAAGGAGGCTTTAAGCGCAGGACAGGAAGCCCTGAAACTAGAAAGTATGTCTTATGAAAAAACTGAAAAAGATGTGGAAAGTGCAAAAGCATTAATGGAGACAGCTAAAAATGCCTTTTTTACTGCCAATATCCCTGAAAATGACAGGAAACATATTGCAACCCAGATATTTAATTTGGGTGAAGTTGGAAATGATAATGATTTGAAGTTTATAAGGTATAGGGAGATGGCTAGGATTTATAATGGTGCAGTAGCCGCCTCTGCTGCTTTTGATAAAGCTAAAAAAGCTTATGAAGCTAAAGGTGGGAATAGAGATGAAACAGCGGCAGCCATCTGGAAAGATGCGGACTGGAGATATATTCATGGAGATTTTGCGGCAGCTCAAAAGAAATATCTGGAAGCTGCTGCTATTTATGAGAACTATAAAGTAGATCCTAATGCCGGTAATAAGTCTTTGAGACTGGATGAGGGCACAGGTAAATTAATTGAGGGTACCAAGCAGGATTCTGATAATTATGCCAGACAAGCTCAAGACCTTTCTGATGCATCTGACATTAAGTATTTAACCAATGCGCACTTTATTGATGCTCAGCAGGCTTCTGGTAGTGGCTGGTATGCACATTCCATAGATCAGTATAAGGAGATTATTCACATGTGTAATGCTGCAAAAAAGGCCAGAGATGCTAAACCAACAATTCCTTTAACAGGTGATTCTCCTAAGTATTTGAAGAATAAGGGTGACGCTTATTATGGGGTTGGCAATTTTGAGTCCGCTAGAAAATATTACAAAATGGCCATGGAAATAGAAAAATCCTATGATACAGGAGCTTCTGATAGTGCTGATCAGGTTGCTACTTTCAATCCATCTGAGCCCATGGTGTCTGGTCCCAATGCACCGCAGGTCACTGTAAATGATCCAGATGCTGGTTAAAACTTAATTTAAAATTTTCACATATTTTTATGGCACCAGAAGCACCAAATTATATAGAGAAGGCCAAGCTGAATGATACGCAGGAACATGAGCTGGAATTTTTGCATGACCCGAGCAAGTTTGATGAAGCAAAGCTCAGAAAATATTATCAGGGTAAGCTGGATAAGGTTTTGGGTGGGAAAATGTTAACCAGTCCGGATTTGTTGAAAAAATATGATGAGGCTAAGAGGCAAATTGAAAAAAATATTCAGGCTTTGAGAGAGGTTAGAGATTATGCGGTGGAGAGAACTTATGCCAAACAGCGTTTGGAATGGTTAAAGAAAACCAATCCGAAATTTGTGGGCGTGGAGTTTGTCATGTATCAATTGGAATTTCAGAAATGGCAGGATTTTGTCAAAAGGCCTTTGACCAATGTGCTGGCTGAAACTGATAGAAGAGTATTTTTGGCCGATAAATCTACCAAGGATGTTTTGAAGAGTACTGCGGATAAATTTAATGCCTGTTATGAGAAAAGATTTGATTATTTAAATAAATTGGCCAAAGTGGTTAAAGATGCTCCAGCAGGAGGATTGCATTTAAGCCAATATGATCAATTCGCTGATATGCTTATTGATTTTAAAATTGATGTGGATGACAAATTCATTGGCTCAAGTAAATCGGCTGATTTTACCAAGAGAGGCAAGGATTTGCTGACTTCTTTGAAATCAGTTAAGGAAGGGATGATGGCTAAATTGTCCAAAGCCGATCAGGAAATGGTGAGAAAATTGGATTCAACAATCAGATTTTATGGTACTAGTGCAGTGAAAGGTAAGGAATCAGAAAAAGTTAATCAGGAGTATTCAGTAGCGATAGAAAAGGACAAAGCTCTTTTGAAGAAGGAAGAATTGGGTGCTTATTCAGCGAAAAATGACACCGGTCTATTTATGGAGGGAGATAAATTGATAGATAAAGCAGTGCTTTTGGTCAAATCTGGCAAGTTGGTTGAAGCCAGAAAGGCTTATATCGACGCCAGATCTCAATATGAATTGTCTATTGCCATGTGCAAGACCACCAAGCAAAAACCTGATCAACAGAAAATGGCCCGAATCAATGCGGCTAGAGTTGATTGGGTGTGATGAGGTGAGGGGGCCGATGTTCAGGGTAGGTGAAGAAAGAAAAATCCTCAACTTTTGGAGTTGAGGATTTTTGCAGCGGGCTGCACAGGCCTTGTCAACCTAATTATAGCTGCTGGCCAGTGGTGGAGGCAAGGGGAATCGAACCCCTGACACATGGTTTGACAAGGCCTGTATCGCACCTGCTGCCCCCACCCTGAACCAGCTGGAAGTAGTTTAGGATATTGATTTAAACTGAAACTTAAATTATGCAGTTTTTTTTCTGGAGACGAGTAGCCAGACCACCAGTCCGGCTAGTGCGGTCAGCAGGGAGAGGATTTGACCGAGTGAAAGGCCTTGGAGGAAGCCCGGGCCGCCGAAGATGAAGCCCAGTTGTACGTCGGGTTCGCGGGTGTATTCAATGAGGGTGCGGATTAAACCATAACAGATCAGAAAAATGGCGCTGAGGCGGCCAGGGTTATTGCTGATTTTGGAGTTGCGGGCGAGCAGGTGGAGGAAAAGTCCGAGTAATAAACCTTCACCAAGAGCTTCGAATAATTGTGAAGGGTAGCGGCAATTGGCCGGATCGGTCGGGAAATTAAGGCAGAGTTTGGCAAGAGGATTGTTAGAAGAAGCGATACGTCCGTAAAGTTCAGCATTGATAAAGTTGCCAAAACGTCCCAGTAATATGCCGATTGGGGCGATCAGGACAGCCAGGTCGGCGATTTGTAGGAAGAGATTGGGGCGAGAGGATGGGTCGTGAGATACAGTTTTTTTGTGATGAAGTTTGGCGTAAATGGCGATAGTGATGATGGTGGCGATTAAGCCTCCGTGGAAGGATAATCCACCTTCCCAAATAGCCAGGATTTTGGCGGGATTTTGAAAATAATAAGCAGAATTATAGAAAAGTATATAGCCAAGACGGCCACCAAGTATGATAGCGGCAATCAGGATAATCAGCAGATTGTCTTTTTGAGCGGAGGTGAGGGGAAGTTTTTTGGCTATCGGATGATATTGCAGGATGAGGTAGGCGGCAATAAAAGTCAGAGCATACATAATGCCATACCAGTAAATACTGATAGGGCCTATTTGCAGGGCAATGGGGTTGATCCAGTTCATTTGTGAAATGAGTGAAGGAAGTTTATTTTGCCAGGATTTTAACAGAAATTTTGATGCAGGGCGAGGGTGAGATAGGCAAAGATGATGCATGTGCGTGGCTACTGGTTGGTGAGGTGTGGTGGGTGCTGTTTGGTTGCGACCAGGGATGATATTGACTATTTATATATTATATGTTTAAATTTACGGGTCTCAGTTTTG
>JADLFY010000025.1 GCA_020849575.1 Candidatus Peregrinibacteria bacterium | reverse complement strand
TGCGATAGGTTTCAATCAAATTGGCCGGGTTGGCACGATATTCCATTTCCAGGGCATCAAGTCCTTTGATAATATCGGGGCCAGGAACAGCGGCTGAACGATAACCACCTGGTGAGGCCTGTACTTCTTTTCTGATTTTGTCCAATTCGGTTAAATTTCCATCCCTGAGAGCAGCAGTAAATCTATCGCGGACTGCGGCGACGTCGGGGTTGGCAGAGCAGGCTACTTCAAAATCATTAATGGCCTGGAGACGATCGGCTTTGGCTACTGGGGATTCCAGTGTGGCCCGTTCAATGGCATCAAGGGATTTGCCCATGCCGGTTTTTTTGCTGTAAATTCCAAAGTCACCTTTGGCTGATTCAATGGCTTTGGCATCACCGGATTTCACTGCATCGACAAAGCGATCATGTGCCCCTTCCATAAAGACGGGGTCATCTTTGATTGATGGACGTGGATATTCGCCATTGGGCCCGAGTTCACCAGCCATAGCGCGGGCTTCACCAACTTCTGCTTCCATGGCAACAAGTTCGGGACCGGGTTGGGCATGAGACTCATAAAGTTTTTTCTGCTGATCAATCAAATCATCCAAGTGAGCTGTCTTGGTTTTGGCTTCAGTATATTTTTGGACCTTATCCATATTGGAAGGTCTGGAAGTAAATCTGTTCAATTCTGCGTTAGCAGCCTTAACATCATTTTTGGCACCACGGAAGGCTTCAACTTCGGACATTTCTGGTACGGCTCTTTTGCCTGCACCAAATTCATCAGTGATAACCTGCATTTCCTTGGTGAATTTATTGCCTGCGGATTTGGTGCCCAGGGGCGCACTATTTAATTCTGGTGAACGCAACATGTAATCTTCCATGAAAGCTTTTTGACCGGTGGACCAACCGTTGTGTCCACCTGTACTTTCAACGTGGTTCTTGATTCTGGAAGCTTTGTCAGTATCGAGAATTTTGGCCGGAGGGCTGTCATAAAAACTGGCTGTTTCCGGTCCGAGTTTGGAAGCCGTAGTTTTTTGGTCAGCTAAAGCCAGATCGCGATTGGTTTCCAGACGATTGAATTCGTCGTGGGTATATTTGAGATCAGGATCTTTGAGAGTTTTGGTAACTGATTTGCTGGCCTCCTTGGCCATATACTGATTGAAACTATCCAGGGTTTCAGTGGCTTCCCTGACCTTGGCATAGGATGTAGCCAGTTCTGGCTGAGTATCAAGTAATTGGATGGCAGCTTTACCTTCAGCCATGGCACGACCTTCCGGGCCTGTCTTGGCTAATTCAGCCAGTTCAGGATCATGTTCTATTAATTCAGCAATTTTGGTCTGAGCTTTACTGAAATTTGCTCCTTCTGTTTCAATAATTCTGGCAGCCTCCATCGCTTTACCGGATTTGAAATGAGTAAGTAAACCGGCTTCGGAAGTACCTTTACCAAGTTTGACCAGGCCTTTCAAACCATTGCCAAAACCTTTGAGTACCAGCCATGGTGAAAGCATCAAAGTACCATAAATTTTTCCAACTGTTTTGGCACCATTGGCCATATCTACCAGGAAAGGACGGGCATCTTTGGTTTCGGTAATAATTTTTCCACCAACATCTTTGGTGAATTCCATGGGCTGTTTACGGAAATAATTGATACCGGCTTTAACACCTTCATAGGCTGATCCGGCAATGCTTTTTACTACGGCCCCAGTTTTACCAAGAAATCCACTGGCTCCGGCAGCAGCAGCCTGGGCGTTACCACCGAATTTGGGTTTGATGGCAGTGACGGCACTACTACCCATGCTTTTGGCGAAAGCCATCAGGGCAGCACCACGACCAGTCATGATACCGATTTCTTTACCAGCCAATTTGGCAGCATCAATGGCAGCAATCTTGGCAACTTTGGCCGCGGTAGCGGCTTTACCAACTGCGCCGGCTTCGCCGGCACCAACGAACATGGAAAGTACATTGAAAGTTAATTTACCCAGAGCCTGACCATGATTACCTTTTTCCCAATCTTCATAACCAATAATAGCTTTACACATATTTTTCCAGGCATCGACAAAGGTATCACCACTGAAGCGGCCATTTTTGGCGTCGAAACCAATCAGGGCAGAAAGTCCTTTGAGACCTTCAATCGGATGGGCAGCCAGATTGAAAACACCACCAATACATTCTAGACCACCGCTCAAAAAGCCGGAGAAAAAGCTGAGACCCTCAACGAAAAATTCGAGGAAGCCATTATTCTGATCACGGGCATCACGCAAAGCTGAAGTAGTATTATTGTCTATCCATTTGGCCAAATCGTGCAGTGCTCCACCAATACCTTCGAGTAAGCCCTGGGGTAATTTGAGTAAACTTCCCAGAAAACCGGAAGATTCCAAAGTAATAGTATCGAGAGTTTTGACAGCACTGGAAAGTGAGTCGATGGATTTGTTGCGGGAAATAGAGCTGGTTAATAAATAGTCGGTTACTGCATCAGTCAATTTATCTTTTTTCTCTACTTCTTTATTATAGAAATCTTTTACTTCGACGGCGGAAGTGGCGTATTGAAGCTGGAGAATTTCCATGTTGGAAATAGTCTTGTCGAGAGATTCAATGGCTGGAGAAAGCTGACCATTCAAAACGGCACTGGTAGAATTAATTTCCTTGAGAGCACTTTCTTTTTGATCTTTGAATTCTTCTTTGACCTTTTTCTCTTTTTCTCCGCGCTGATCAATCATTTCGATGCCGGCCTGAGTGCGTCGATAACGTTCTTTGACTTTTTCGATAGCTTTTTCGAGTTCGGCTTTGCCTTCGGGACCCACAGCCGGGTCCTGGGTCATCATTTCCAAAGCCTGGATTTCCATTAAAGCATCATTGGCAGAAGCGGTATAATCCTGTTTGCGAACATCGAGTTTTTCGTTTTGGCTTTGTTTTTCCCATTTGGCTTGAGCATCAGCGGTGACACTCTGTTTTTCTTCCAGTTGACCTTTACGTTTTTCCAACTGCTTTTTTCTTTCATCCAGTTTTTGATACTGTTCCTTTCTTTCCTTGAGTTTTTCAGCCTGGTCTTGCTGGGCAGCTTCCACTTCGGCGACTTTATCATCGCGTTCCTTGATCAGGCGATTACGTTCGGCTTCCACTGCTGCCTGAATAATTTTTCCGTTATTTTCAAGAGTGGTTTTTTTGGTTTTCAAGGTAGCCAGAGCCTCGTTGGCGGAAGCTTTCATGCCGTCAAGTTTGGCCTGCATTTCATTTAATTCCCTGGTGTCTTCACTGGGGCCGCTGCTGAATAAATCACGGAATTCTTTGGCGGCGTGAACAAAGGAATTGAAACCGACACGTTTCTTATTGAATTCACCTACGGATTTTCCAAAAGCGGCAATTTCATCAATTTTTGTAGAAACTTGTTGCTGGAAAGCGGTATTCTGGTTTTGCATTTTTTCGAACTCCTTCATGGAGGATTCGAAACTTTTATCAGATATTTCTTTGATTTCGCCCAATTCGCTTTTAACTTTTTCAGCGTCCATTTTTTCTACATTGGAGGCAGCTTCGGTAACTTCCTGTTTCTTTTTGTCAGCTTCTTTGAATTCAAAGATCATCTTTTGAGTTTTTTCCACCATCTTGTCCTGATACTCTTTGGCTTCTGCTTCAGAAATTTTACCGTCTTTGTCATGATCAAAGCGGCTGATTTGGCCGTCAAAATAGGTCTGCAAATGAGACATGTTGGTAGCGGTATCAACCATTGCTTTGATACTGGTCAAATCGGTGGCAGAAGCTTTGATGGTCTGAAGAGCCCTATCCCGGGCGCCAGCAACAGCTTTCTCCCTTTGGTCGACGACTTCAGCTTTGGCTTCTGGAGAAGCTTTGGCAGCCGGGTCGTTAGCACCAAGATTTTTCTCAGCGTCAGCTGAGGTTAAATCTATTTTCTTCGGGGCTTGTTTTTCTTTGTCGTCTCCCATAGTTTTGGCGTGGTCTACGCCTGATTATTTATTTTTTTATTTTAGGTTTGAGCGCCTTTTCTACCAGTACTGAAAATTTGGCAGCGTTGTTGAGGTCTTTTTCAGCAAAGATTTGCAGATATTGAAATTGTTTGTGATGGCCTTCGCGATAAAGAGCGATGATTTGTTTGAGGCCGGTGAGATTGACGGTATCGAGTTGATTAACAATGTTTTCTTTTTGTTCAGCAGTGAGAAAGAGACAGCGATTAACCAGGTGAGCAGCCTTTTCGCGGAATTCTGGCTTGAGAACGTCATAAGCAGGCAGAGTGAAATATTTTTCCACAAAATCTTCGAGAAGTTTTTCGGTGAAGAAAATATTTTGTAAATCGTTGGTATTTTCACGATCGAGAATTCTACCAAGAGCTTTTTTCAAAGTGACTGTTTTGGTTTTATCAAAAGCAGACTGATCACTGATCAACTGTTCCAAAAAATTCTGATAAGTCGGCACCAGCAACTGGAAAGCAGTTGATAGATGGAGCTGGGATGTAAGATTGTTATTGGCCATAATTTTTTGTTTAGGCGTTTTGGTGTTAAGCAGCCAAATCAAGATTATCAATTATTTTGGAACGGGTTTCGCCCTGCTGCAGATTGATATTCAGTTTGGCGCGTTCTTTGGAACTGCGGCGGGAAAGCAGATTTCCGCGTACTGTAGACAGAGCTTTATCAGTTGATTTACTGACTTTGAGTAAAGGTTCCACCAGTGGTTCGATTGATCTAAGTTCAGGGAAAAAATATTTGCCAATTTTGACGCCATACTTGAGTAAGTAACGATCGGTTCCACCCATTTTTTGAACTTTCTCTTCCATCACTTTGCCTTTTTCATCGAGATGACCTTTGTAGTTGATGAAACCAAGTCTGACCAGTAAATGAATTGGACCTGTACTAGAAGCCACTCCTGGACCTTTGCTGAAATGCATGATGGCCCATTGGGCAGCCTGAGAAAGTCTGTCCCAGGTTTTTCGCAAATGACGCATTACTGAAGTCTGATCAATTTTGTGCAGAACATCACCAAGTTTTTGCTGATTTTGAGGATGGCTAAGGATTTTCTCCAATTTATCCGCGTAAACAGCAATCTGATCGGCACTCTGTGCAGCAGAGAGTTTTTCCTGATGAGATGTTGATTTGAGAGATTCGGTCATTTTTTGTTTTTATTTTGGTAATTTTTTTCTACCGGGTATTAAGCTAATTTGAGTAAACGCTGGGAAGAGTCGAGTATCGCCTGATCAGTGCTGACTTTGGCGGCTTGAGCCGCGGATTCGATGGCTGATTTGGCGCGGGTGGCGGAGGTATCGAGTTGGGTGGATTTGTCGGGGAGAAGACGTTTGGCTTCGAGATTTTCAGAATTGATTTGGACCAATTTTGCTGATGCATCAATCGGAATATTGATCGGTGTTTGTGGCTGATCGGGAGTTTTTTCTATTTGTGAATTTGGTTTTTCAGGAGCCATTTTGGGCAATTATTGATTGAGTTTTTTGAGCAGAGCTTCGGCAGTTTCGGCCTCGGCTGAGGCTGCGGCGGATTCGGTTTTCTGCTGTTCAGCACGAAGTTTTTCGGTTTTGAGATGAGTAATTTCGTTATGGAAATCCTGAAGAATGGCATTGGTTTTGCTGAGATAATCACGTTCAATAGAGCGATAAGTATCCCGTTCCTGAATGAGAATCTGATAAAGCTCCTGAGCTTTGGCTGAGTCGGGAGAAGTGACGCCATGCAGAATTTTGGCTTTATCTTGAGCTGAAAAAGTTGCCATCGCCTTGGAACGGTTAATCAGTTGTTCTAATTCCTGAGTTGTGAAGAGGAAAGTTGCGGGCATTTGGGGGCTGGCTGATAGCCAGAAGATAAATAATATTATTCATAGTATTATATCATAAATGGCTGAGTTGCCCAAGATAGGAGGGTCGAGCAAGACCTTGTTTAAGCGCCAAAACAGGTTATTTCGAAATAACTTTGCTATTTTGGCAAGGAGAAGTGGATGGAATAGGGGTGAGGGCTGTGGCGGAGGAGGATTAGTTTAAAGTGGAAGATTGGGCAAATTTGTGGAAAATCGTCTGGGCCGCCTGAAAGGCTTTTTTGTAAAGTTCAATCAGACGCAAACGATCTGCAGTGGTGACGGTAAATGGATCATCAACTTCATAAGGTGGAATGACAAAAGTCAGCTGAGTGCGCACCTCAACTGGCAGGAATTTGTAGAGAGCATTTAGAGGCTGTCCAAAGCCATATTCGACCTGATCATTCTCGGCCAGAATGAGATTGCGTAAAAAAGCGCCGTCAGCAATTTCCTGGTCAGATAAATCCAGGCCATTTTGAGTGAAGGGGATGAGAGCAAGACAAACTCTTTGGCCTGCCGGTAGGTGTTTTTTCAGCTTGGCTTCTTCACGAAGATAATCGAGATTCAGTTGCAAGACTTTGGAGCTGAGGGGAGCGGAAGGCAGATATTCAGAAATCATTTCCTGATAATCAACCAATTTGGCTGAAGCATAATTATTTTTGGTCTGATCAGCCGAAATTTTTTCACCAGCAAATATTTCCAGGGTATTGTTGGCATACAAATGCATGGTTTTGGCTAATCGCTCGGATTTCTCGCTATGTAGTGACATGTGATCAGGTGAATTCATTTTGGTATATTAGTATTATCTATAAAATTAGGCTGCTTGTCCAAGCTGCGGTTGAAGTGGAGGTGATTCATCAATCATTTTTTGAATACGTTGTTGCAGTTCTTTGAGGAAACCTGGTTGAGAAGATTTGTTGATATCCAAACAGTCTTTGGAGATCTGCTCTATTTGCTGACGATGTTCTGGTGAAAGATTTTTTTCAAAAGCCAATAAAGCGAGCGTGTATCCCACGGCATGGGCATCAACATAGCCTGCTAATTTTGGATCAGCCTGGATTTTTGCCCAGGTTGGTTCATCGGGCGTAAAACCCGGGGTGCGTGGAGGTAAGTCTTTGAGGCCTTTTTTGGTAGCATCATTGGGAGTATTGTCGATGATAACAACCTGAGGTCCATTGCCCATAGCCATAACCATAATATTGGCCGGCTTGATATCAGCATGGAAAGCATTTTGATCTCGATAATATTGCAGACCTGTAACTAATTGATGAAGATAAGTGAGAGCCTGTCTTTCCGGAGCACCCTTGAAAGCGACATCGAAACGCTGCGGATTGGCGCCTGTTTCATAAATAATATTGTTGGGACCAATGGAGAGAGCTTTGTTGATATATGGACTGTCCCACTTCTGCACACGGGAAGCAGCCGCGATTTCTGGAGCGAAAGTGGATAGTGATTTTCCTGGCAATGCCCGTTTGATTACACCCTGCTTAAGTTTGAGGCTATTGCCTTCAGTGAAAGAAGTTCTGCTAACCGTGCCAAAACCTCCCTGTCCTACCACTCCACCAATATAAGCTCTGACTTTGACACCGGCATTATTGACATGCTCAACGAAATTACCGTCAATAATGGCGTGAGCAATTTCCGGTGAAACAGTACTGCGATTTTCTTTCAAAATATCATAACCCTTTTGATCGTATTCGCGAAGTGATTTGAGGGATTTACCTACTTCGGTAGTCGGATTGCCTGCTTCAATTTCTTTGAAACCGGCTTCCAGCTTAGGTAGAAATTCCGGTGAACTGACCAAAGCATTTAAAGCGGCCAGATTTTCGTAGACTTCAACCTTGGGTTTAATAATTGGCGCCATTTCTTTGTCCAGAGCGGCAGGGACTTTGTCCGGATAATCCATCATCGGATTGTTCCACATGTCCCAA
This sequence comes from Candidatus Peregrinibacteria bacterium, assembly GCA_020849575.1. GTDB lineage: Bacteria > Patescibacteriota > Gracilibacteria > UBA1369 > UBA1369 > JADLFY01. The sequence goes on along the minus strand of JADLFY010000025.1, from coordinate 1,901 downwards.
AGTTCTCTGCTGCTGGCCATTTTTTCGATAAGCTGACGATTGGGGACGAAGGAATCTGCTTCAACCATGGCCAAAACCAGAACTACGCCTTTAGTATCGGAGAGGAATTCTTTCAAGATTGGCGGATGATCCAAACTGACCAAATCTCTGGCCAAAGCATTTTTGAGAATGCCCCATTTATTGGGTTTAGAACTGACAGCTTTGATCAAAGATTCCTGCTGGGAAGGGCTAAGTGATTTGACTGAGAGAGCGGCATCCAAAAATTTATTGTCTTTATCAGCATTGCTGAGCATCAAATCAAGTACTTCATCCTGGACTTTAATAATTTTTTTGCCAATCAAAGGAATAATTTTTTCTGGATCGACACTGCCTTTTTTGATCAGTTTGTTCAAATTGGCAACTTCCACATCAGTGGCAGCTCTAGGTAAAACTGACAGGGCATCAACAAATTGTGGAGCAGGTAATTTGACGTCAATTTCTGGTGGGATGGGTTTGGCCGGAGGAAGTTTTTCGGTATCGGTACCTTTAGTGAATTGGCCATTTGTCTCAATCATACCAACGGAACGGGCATCCATTTCTGACCCTCCCTTACCGGCGCTGACATCGACTGAAGTAATTTCAACGCCATCTTTGGTTTTGCTTTTACCATTATAATCAGAATGCCCATGAATAATACGATTAACACCTTTGGCTTTAATGCCGGCAAGTGGAACATCTTTATAATTGGATTCTCCACTGCGATTGGTAGTATCGGTAAAGGCATTAGCAATGCGCTGGAAATCAGCGGGTATTTCGCCCTGACCAAGTAATTTGGCGCGGAGACCCTGCTGATAAATTTCATTGATTTTATCAACAGCTTCACCAACTGTCGCACCATATTCATTGATGATTTTGATCATTTCAGGAGTTGGATCAGTATGCAGGAAAAGTGAATCATCAATATATTCGGCAACCTTCATGGACGTCATCTGTTCCAGTAGTGCTTTACCTTCAGGCAAGGTCTGCATATTTTTCAGACATTTTTGGCCAAGTTCAGTAACGAAGGCCGGGAATTTCGGATCGGTGACGAGATGTTTACCCAAAACGTTCTCGACTTGGAAACCGGCAGCAACAGCGACATCCTCCAGTGATTTGGCTTTGTTGAAACGCTTGTCACCGGAAAATTTCTGGATGAATTCCAGTAAGCCGGCTCCCTGATTGCCGTAGAGAGACATATTGAAACCGTTGTGCATGACCGGATCTTTCCCTCCGGCAATCAGTTTGTCCATAAGGAAGGAGAGAGCCATGTCTTCGTGATTTCCAGAAAGTAAAACTACTTCACCACCTTTGGCTCTGGCCTCTGTCTGAAGTTTACGAAGAGAAGCCATAATCTGGAGAGAATCTACTCCACGATCAGCCAGGATATCACCATGGAAAATCACACGGCGATTACCACCTGTCCAGGTAATTGTGGCCGGCTTGGAAAAGTCGGCATTGGCAGGAATTATTTTCAGAGAAATCATATTGGCCACAAAAATTTCTCCGTTACCATGCAAATCACCAACCATAGCTACTTCAGTGGTACGCGGGACTTCGATTGATTCGCGGGCAATGGCGTTGCGTTCGGCCTTGTAGGCATCGAAAGGTTGTGGCTTGAAAGGTTCGGGAGCGGAAGACTGAACTTTTGCTTCTGGTACATTGCCTTTGACCGGAGGAGCTTCTGGTTTTTCTGGCTGTTTAGCTTTGGCTTTTGGAGCTTTTTCTTCAACTTTTTGTTCAGGCTGTTTTGGTTTAACCAGCGGAATTGGGATGGATGCTGGACCTTCTGCTGCCAGACGGCGGGCAGTCATAATTTCACCAATCAGTTCGCGACCAGAGAGACCTGGTTTATTGGCAATGGCAGTATTAATTTCTTCAGCAGT
>JADLFY010000024.1 GCA_020849575.1 Candidatus Peregrinibacteria bacterium | reverse complement strand
CTGAAGCTTTTCCGGACAAACTCAGTTTGTCACTGGTTGTAGTAATTTGTTTGGACTTGGGAGAAGTCAGACTTGGTGGTTCCAAAGTGCTGGCTTTTTTGACTTCACCTGTATCAGCACTGATTGCCGCATCACCCAGTTCAGGAGTAGATTCACTGTCCGAAGTTATACTGGTACTGCCATGTGTTTTACTGAAATCAGTTGGATCATCATCCTCAGCCACATTCCATTTATACCAGTCAGTATCTTCAAAACTGATATCAGTAGCTCCCAAAACCGAAGGAGATTTCCTTTCATAAAATTCTTTCATTACTGCCTCACTCAAAGTAGTTTGTTGTCCGATTCCAACTGGAATGGATTCAATTGTTCGCATCTTGCCATCAGCATTCTCCAGAATATCCACCTGTACCTGACCACGCATGACATGCAAAACTTCCTCATCATTTTTCTCCAAATCAAAAACCGTACCGGTTATCGCATAGGAAGCATAATTGCTATTTATAACAAAATCAGTTTTCCTGATCACATTCTGCTTGGGCTTATTTACCCAAATTTTTCCTGAATTCAAAAACAGCAATATTTCCTGATAATCATCTTTCTTGCTGATATCCAAAAGTGTCACCTGAGTAGATTCATCCAATCTAACCACAGTACCATCATAAAACTGAATCACACCCTTGGCATTTCCAAGCGTTTTGACCGAATCCCCAAGTTTAATCTTTGAGCCATTATAAACATTTTCCCATTCGCTGGTCCCAAAACCAAGAACCTTGGAACGACCTTCAGCCAGATAAAAAACAGCATCTCCTTTGGCATTGGGAAAAAAACTACCCCATAATTGAAAAGCCAGGATAATAAAGACACCCAGTGTTATCAGTGCCAAAAAAGGAATTAAGTACTGAGATTTTGTACGTCTCCTGTATCTACGCATATAAATTGTCACTCTTTTGTTTTTAAATTATTAATACCGAGTGTAACCAGATCAATCAGACAGCCCTGCCAATTATAGCCTTTTTTAATACCAAGTAAAGTCAAGAAAGCTCGTCAAATACACCCATAAATTTTTTGTTCAACAGTGAAACTTCCAATTATAAATTAAAAACCAAGTTCTTTCTTCAAAGCATTGATATCTCTGGAAAGATTTTGATCGTCCTTAATCTGGCTAATTACTTTATTGCAGGCATGCATAACCGTCGTATGATTTCTCCCACCAAAAGTTTCACCGATGGCTTCATAAGATTGATTCAAAATTTCACGGATCAGATACATACTGATTTGTCTCGGCATCATAATTTCTTTTTTTCTGTCTGCACCAATCAATTCACTTTTGGTCAAACCAAAATATCTGGCCACAATATCAATTACATCATCCAAACTTCTCGCTACTCTTTTTTGCTCTTCCTTGAAATCAATACTACCAACCTCCTGATCGCGACATAACTTTCTGATCACCTGGGCAACCGTTCTAATCGTCGGAGTGGCATTTTCCAATTGTGCTTCACCGATTGCTGTGACCAAAACTCCAATCATTTCCCGCACACTATGAGTAACATTAAAAGCAATAAATTCGACCACTTCCGGATCAATCATTACCTGATATTCGGCACATTTGGCCTTGAGAATAGCCAATCTGGTTTCAAAACTTGGCTTACTAACTTCGATCAACATGCCCATTCCAAATCGACTTTTCAATCTGTCATCAAACCCCTCCAGTTCACGGGGAGGTCTGTCCGCACTCAAAATAATCTGCTTACCATTGTCATACAAATCATTAAAAGTATGAAAAAATTCCTGCTCAGAGGTAGCCTTATTGGCAAAAAACTGTATATCATCAACAATCAAACAATCGAGATTTCTGTATTCATCCTTAAATGGTTTAGTATGTTTTTTACCAATCGCCTCAACAATTTTATTGATAAAATGCTCGGCAGTCATATAAACCACCCGCTTTTCCGGAAAATTTTTCAGAATTTCATGTCCCGTAGCCTGCAATAAATGCGTTTTCCCCAAACCCACTCCACCATAAACATATAACGGATTATAAATCCCTGCCGGTTTGGCTCCTACGGCCATACAGGCAGCATGAACCAGTCTATTTTCACTTCCAGGTATGAAATTTTGCAGGGTATAACGCTTATTCAGAATTTTACTGCGCATCCCTCCCTCCAAAACCACCTCCTGTTTATTGGGAACTTTACGCTGTTTGCGTTGTGTTCCAATCACATTCATGAAAACATCAATGGAAAGTTTATCAGGATATTCAGCATCAACTAAAGAACTTTTCATTTCATACTGAATCTCATTCAAATCCAGCAATATTTCTTTGATAATCGGAAAAATCTTGTGATGATATTTTTCTTTTACATAATCGGGTCCAATTATCGAAGCAAAACCAATCACCAAAACCCCTTCCTGATAAGACAAAATAGCACTGTTAACAAAAATTGTTAGCAGATGACCACGATCAATTAATGGATGAGCCTTGCTCAAAATCTGTTCCCAGATTGCCTTCTTATCTATCTGTATCAGTTCATTGGCCATTAATTTTTTTCTAAAATTTTGCTGAAATTTTTCTGAAAAGCTTGGTGATATTATTACCAAAAATTTATCTTTTCAAGAGTACTTACTCATCTTCACCTGAAACTACATACAGACGAGTTTTGAACAATTCACACAATATATTGACGCAAAAGTAAATTACAAAACAAACTAAAGAAATCCTCCAGAGCCACCAGGTCACACTAAAAAATATCTGGCAAGCCGAAGTAAATTTTATAAACCAAACAATCTTAGAATATCATTAAAAGTCACCAAGAAAATCAGAAACATCAGAATCAAAAACCCAATCATATGAATAATCGCTTCCAATTTATGATTCAATTTCCTGCGCAAAATTAATGGTACTACAATGAGGAAAAGTCTTCCACCATCCAATCCTGGAAACGGTAAAATATTAATAATAGCCAAACTAAGTGAAAGTATCGCCGTAAATCTGATCAAAGACATCACTCCCTCCTGCACAAAAGTAGAAGTCATCTGGAAAATTCCCACAGGGCCGGCCACACCTTCAGGCACACTCAGCTGAGTAAATAATTTCTCAAATACACCCACAAACATTTGGGCAGTCAGCACAGACAATCTGCACATTTCTTTAAACGACTCCAGAGGAGCCTGCCAGAAAGGTAGCTTCACATCTTTGACTTCCAACAATGAATAATAAACCGATTTGCCATAAATTTTAGCTTTCAACAGATCATTGTATTGAAGCTCAGCAAGCATTACTCCCACCACTCCCTGTTCATTCTTTTGCAGATAAAATTCCAGTACTGAATTTCCACGCAAAACTTTATAAGTCATTTTTCCATCAACCGACTTTTT
>JADLFY010000023.1 GCA_020849575.1 Candidatus Peregrinibacteria bacterium | reverse complement strand
GCTTCTGCTGATCCGGTAATAGCTTGTTTGAAATAGGCATCAGTCACATCACCAGCTCCAAAAATCCCCGGAATATTGGTTTCACTATTTCTATTAATCTCAATTTCTTTCTTGTCATTTAATTTAACACCCAATTTTTCTGCCAGATCAGAGTGGGGAAGCAGTCCAATAGCAATGAACACAGCGTCCATTTCCAATTCTCTGCCATCTTTTAGCCTGACTTTTTGTACTTTTCCTTCTCCCATAATTTCCGCAACCTCAGTTTTATCCAATCTTTCTATTTTCGGATTGGCTTTTACTCTTTCCAAATTTACCGGTTCAGGATGCAAAGTTGATCTGGAAAAAACATATACTTTGGCAGCATGTTCGGCGAGCAGGAGAGCTTCTTTGGCAGCACTATCTCCACTGCCAACCACAGAGACAATCTTATTTTTATAAAAAGCTCCATCACATAAAGCACAATAGGATACGCCCTTGTTTTCCAATTCTTTTTCTCCCGGACAATACAGTTTTTTATGTGTACTTCCTGTCGCAAATAAAACTGTTTTGGCCAAATATTCATTACTGCCAGTCTTGATCAGAAAACCTGCTTTTTTGCCAGCTGCTTTATCTTCTTCAGAAATTGGCAGCATTTCCACGGTTTGCACTCTTTCATTGGCCAAAGGCACTCCAAATGAAGTGGCATGATCCACCAGATTAAAACCAAGATCAGGACCCGAAATAGCCTTTATACCTGGCCAATTCTCCACTAAATGAGTAGTAGTAATAAGCCCCCCGGGCAATTCACCAATCATCAGGGTTTTTAAATTCAGGCGCGATGCATACATCGCGCCGCTGGCGCCGGCACAGCCGGCGCCTATTACTACAAAATCATATTTTTCCATTTCTGCGACTATTAATTGATATTGACGTAGCCTAAGCGAATTTTCAAAATTTCTAGGCTTTACCCAAAGTTTTTTTGCCTGGTTTCCAATTAGCCGGGCAGAGTTCACCAGTCTGTAAACTTTGTAATACGCGTAAAGTTTCATCCGCACTGCGTCCTACAGTTAAATCATGTACCAGTTGATAGCGGAGTACGCCTTCCGGATCGATAATATAAGTACCACGAAGTGAATGACCTTTTTCTTCGATCAAAATGCCGTAATTTCTGCTCATTTCACGATTCATATCAGAGAAAAGCGGGTAATTCAATTCACCCAGATCTTTCATCCAGGCGCTATGAGAGAAAGTTGAATCAGTGCTGCCTCCCAAAACCACCGCATTGAGTTTTTCAAATTCAGGCATTTTCTCACTCATTTCCACGATTTCAGTTGGACACACAAAGGTGAAATCCAGTGGATAAAAGAAAAGTACTACCCATTTGCCTTTTAAATCAACCAGAGAAACTTTGGAAACTTTCTCTTTGAATACTGTTTCGACAGTAAAATCTGGTGCTGGTCTTCCTACTTGTATAAACATATTTATTTAGGTTAAATTATTTTTAGTTGATAGGAAAATTTACTATTTAGTAAATGATAAATCAAGAAACACTGCTTCAAAATTATGACGACAAAAAGTCCAATTATTTTCTTTTGGATGTACGCAGCCCTTTTGAATTTGAAGAAAGCCATTTGCCAGGGGCCATCAATATCCCCATAGAAGAATTGGAAAACAATTTTTCTGAATTGCCAAAGACCAAACATATTATTACTTACTGCATGCATGGGGTCAGAAGTGGCCTCGCTGAAGATTTTTTAAGAGAAAAAGGTTTTCGGGCGGATGTATTAGAAAATGGACTTTCCTTCTGGAAAGGCCAAATCAGTTCTGGAAAAGGTGATTAACTAAATCTTTTCTTTGGTTTATTATTACCAAAAGCATTGTCTATCTGTGTACCCCGCGTTTCATCATTGGTCAGTTGTTTTCCACCAAAAAAATTATTTGGTCCTTTACCTGGTAACCCCACTACCGGCTTTACTTTTCTGACCCCGGGCCGGCTAAAAATACTTTGATCCACCTGAGTATTTTTATTGGTGGCCTCTCTGTTCATTGAAGACAAATTGCTTCCAGCATAATAATCCGTGGAAGCACTTGGTGTTGCATACTGATCAAATTGATTAACCTCTTCAGTTGTATTATGGGCTACCAGATAACGTTTCTTAACATAGGGGCCTTTTGGAGAAGTTCGGTTAATCTTTCTTCTGCTGGAAAAAAGAAATTCAGCATTTTTATCTCCCAAATCTACAAAGAAATCAGCTTCTTCCATTAGTTTGGCATTGGTAGTTTTTTCAAAAGCCATTACTTCAGTTCGGACACCTCTGGATTTACAGTAACGAATTACCTCCAAAAAATCTCCATCGCCAGAAGCCAATACCACCACATCTACCTTCTCAGTCAAACGAATCATATCCACTGCTATCCCTACGTCCCAGTCAGCTTTTTTGGCTCCCGTATGAAATACCTGTAAATCTTTTACCCGGTTTTCAATTCCCAATTCCTCCAGGGCATCAAAGAAAGTTTCTTCTTTGGTATCTTCCGATCGGATTACATAGGCAAAAGCTCTTACCAGTTTGCGGCCATTAACAGCCACCCGGATTAATTCTTCATAATTAACTACTGAGCGGAAATTGGATTTGGCTGAATGATAGAGATTTTGAGTATCAATAAAAATCGCGACCCGCTGATCTCTATGTGAAGCTAAATTAGACATTTGTTTTTGGTTATTAATCAGGCTACTGCGGACATATTTCCGTATTCCATAACCCTTTACCTTGCATTTTAGCCTGATTTTCCAAATCTATAAAGTATTCTTTTTTGCTAAAACTATATCCTCGCGTAACGGTAGCGTACCCTTCTTTGATCAGCACTTCATTTACCATTGTACCGTCTTCCAGATAAACGTTT
>JADLFY010000022.1 GCA_020849575.1 Candidatus Peregrinibacteria bacterium | reverse complement strand
TGGGCTTATGGGGATGTGCCGACTATTGTTTTAACCCATCGAAATTTACCGGTGGAAAGAAAAAATATTGAAATTTATTCGGGTGATCTGAATAAACTGATAAATGAGCGATTAAAACCCCGCTATAAGAATGTCTGGCTGGTGGGAGGAGCCATGTTGGCTCAAGATTTTATTCGTCTAAAATTAGCAGATGACATAAGATTATCAATTTTGCCGATTATTTTGGGTGAGGGGAAACTGTTTCTCGATCAGATTGGATTGGAACAAGCTTTACACCTCAAAAATGTCACAGCCTACAAAAGTGGCATGGTGGAATTATGGTATGAAATTAAAAAAGATATTATCTAAAACATCAACAATATGAATAGCAATAAAAAGGTTTTGTCAGGAGAACAAAAGAAAGAATTGATCAGCGTCTTGAAAGCCCGTTTTGAAAAAAACATGAATCGTCATAAGGGTCTCGAATGGACCAAAATCCAGATGAAACTGGAAAACAATGAAGGGAAATTGTGGTCACTCAATGAAATGGAGAGGACTGGAGGTGAACCCGATGTCATTGGTCAGGATAAAAAAACTGGTGAATACATTTTCTGTGATTGTTCAGCAGAAAGCCCTAAAGAACGTCGAAGTCTGTGTTATGATTTGGAAGCCCTGGAATCCCGAAAAGAACATAAACCAAAAGACAGCGCGGTGGGTATGGCTGCTGACATGGGGATTGAACTTTTAACAGAAGAACAATATCGGGAACTGCAAAAACTGGGAAATTTTGATCTGAAAACGTCGAGCTGGGTAAAGACGCCGGCTGAGATCAGAAAGCTTGGTGGCTCTGTATTTTGTGATCGCCGATATGACACGGTTTTCCTCTATCATAATGGCGCAGAATCTTATTATGCGGCCAGAGGTTTCCGTGCTTTGCTGAAGGTTTAAAGCCGTGGCTGTTTCGTTTTGAAACTATTTAATCACGATTATAAAGTTGTTCAGCGGTTTTTGGGGCTTATATTGAAATGGTGGACGGAGAAGGATTCGAACCTTCGGAGGCGTTATGCCAGCAGATTTACAGTCTGCCCTCGTTGGCCACTTGAGTATCCGTCCAGAATGGTAGTTTTGCCCGTAAAATATAGGGCGGCAGGCGGTTTTTGGCAATAGATTTTTGGCGATATATTCAAAAGGCCGTTAGAGTAACGGTTGGCCTTTTTGAAAAACAAATGGAGCCACTTATCGGATTCGAACCGATGACCTACTGTTTACAAAACAGTTGCTCTACCAACTGAGCTAAAGTGGCTTATGGATGCGAAAGTTTCAAGGTCAGCGAGTAGAGTTTTTACCCGCGCCGTGATGATAAGCGAAAGGCCTGGGCATGTCAAATTGAAATTTCCTAGTTTAATTGGCTGGATAACGCTTGTTCCAGCGCTAGGCGGGTGCAAAGCCTTTCCAACATGGTGGTAAATTCTTCGATTTTACCCTGACGAAAAGTATTGAGAAAAGATTGGCGAAGATGTTTTTCGCCTAAAGCCTCAAGTTTTTTGGCAATTGGTACTTCGCGCTGGAGATAGGCTACGCGATCGTTTTGGCCATGTTTCTGAATATTGGAGAATTCGGTAAATCCTTCGATAATATCTTCTTGTTTAAGAGTATCAATGCCCAAGGCCCGGTGCAAAAGTTCCTGGCTTTCAGGAGTGAGTTTTTCCAAAGAAATATGGAAGAATTTACTGAGACGATGTTCCAGTTCATGATTCACAAAGTGCATTACGTCTTTTTTGTTGATCAACTCTGCTTCGGTCACAAAATTTTGATCGGAGGCCGGATCTACAGCGGCAGCGGCGTTCTCGCCGAGGCCTTCGTGAACCACATCAAATTTCAGACCAGTGGCCTCTTGGATATCACGATGTGTTCTGACCATTTCCAGTTTCACTTTGAAAAAATCCACGGCGGGTTGATTGCCGATTTGGGAATGTAGCTCAATGGATTCCTGCAAAAGTCGTTCGCGATCCTGATAATTTGCTGATTCAGTGTATTTCATAGTTATTGGTCTAAAAACTACACTTTACCGAGGGATTATATTAGCAATTTGATTGGACTTTGGCAATGCTTGACAGTGGCGGAGACTTTGATAAAAATACTGCGTTGTCTGTTTCTCGCTTAATGGGATATAGACACTGACCATTGATGAAAGGGCATTTATGAAAGTGGACCTGCGAAGGGTTCGACCTGAAGACAAGGCAACACTATATGATCGTCTTGGAGTGAAGAAAAGTCTGAATTACGTTAGCCAGATGATCTTTGATCGTGAAGGACAGATTGAGTTGGGGACAAGCAACTTTGACCTGACTCCCCATGGTCTGAGATCGATCAGACATGGTACGAAGCGCTTTCTTCCGAGCATGGAGGAACATGGGTTTTCGGCCTCCAAGTGGGATGAGCTGGAGATGGTAACGATCCGATTGCTTGTACTGACCGGTTTGGCAGCCAGATTACCACCTGCTCCTGATGGAGGAGGTGAACTGTCCCATCTCTATCACCTGGACTGGGCTCCCAAGGCCAGGTTGACGGCTGGAAGCCTGATAGTGATCAGTAAGGTGGGTGGTTCACTTGGAGTGAAACGCAACCTGAATGGTCAGCTGGAAGAAGAGCTGAGAATTGACAGTCCGCTGTCGATCACCGAAAGCAATGAGCAGAAGCTGATTGTCTGGATACAGAGAGTAATGGAAATCCTGTCAATTGGTGGGGTGACTCTCGACAAGAATTTCGATGAGTCCGAACATCTGCTGCGTTTCCGAGTGCTGGAGGTTGAGGCTATCTAGCCGACTTCGTATCTGAAACGGAATCAATGGTGTGGCGCGCCGGCGGCTTTACAAGCCGAGGCGCGCTTTGACCTTTATTCAATATTGGAAAAATGGCGTTTTTAGTGTAAGCTGACGTGGCCAAAAGGGCTTAAATCAAACTTAATAATGGCGCATTTAGATCAAATTGAAGGGATAAAAAGGAATGTGGAATTGGCCAAATTTACTACTTTTCAAATGGGTGGGCCAGCTGACTATTATTATGAGGTTAAAGATGTTTTGAAAATTCCGGAATTAATAGAGGCTTGTCGTAAAGATGGCTTGCCATACGTGTTATTGGGCTGGGGCAGCAATGTGATTTTTTCTGATAAAGGCTTTCGGGGGCTGATTATCCATAATTTGGCGCGCAAATGTGAATTGGGTGAAGTAGTGGAGCAGGTGGGCCAGGAAGGCGAAAATTATTATAGAAAAGCTGGCCAGTTGGTAATTGCTGACAGCGGGACTTTGCTTTCGCAGATTATTCAGTTCTCCTTAAAAAACAGCCTGACTGGTATGGAAAAATTGATGGGATTACCAGGAACTATTGGCGGAGCAGTGCGGGGAAATGCTGGAGCATTTGGACTGGAAACCAAGCATTTATTTGAGAAGGCGACTATCTATAAAGAGGGTGAAGGCGTGAGAGAAGTCGGCTGGGATTATCTGGATTTTGATTACAGGCATTCACGTATCAAAGACAGTCATGAAATTGTTTTGAAAGTGTGGTTGCGTTTAATGCCAGGGGATACCAGGGCGGGCGTGGAGGAAGTTCGGAAAATTATTGCTTCGAGGGCGGGGAAACATCCCAGTGGCAAATCGGCCGGATCTTTTTTTAAAAACCCTTCGGGGAATTCTATTGGCGAAGGTCTTTCTGCTGGTTATTTGAATGATCAATGTGGATTTAAAGGTAAACATATTGGAGGAGCTTTTATCAGTGAAAAACATGGTAATTTTTTGATGAATGATGGTAACGCCACTATGTTGGATGTATTGGAGCTTTGTCTGGAAATACAAAAAGCCGTCTGGGAAAAATTTGAAGTGAAGTTGCAGCGGGAGGTGGCTTTAGTGGGCGAACACGGGTATATTGAAGATGAATTTGCTAAATCAAAATGATTAAAAACCTGCTAACAATTAGTGTGATTGCCATGGCCTTTGGACTGATGAATACAGCTTCGGCCAAAACCTGGGATCCGAATTTTCAAATGGTAAGTGAACCAATACCAGTGGTGAAAGACTGTTATCATATTGATCAATATATTCCGGCAACTATTAATATGGATAAACTGCGTAGTACTTGGCTGGAATGGAATAATAAAATTCGCAGAGAGGCTGGATTGACTGAATATACACTGGAACCTGAACTGAGCTGGTCGGCTCAAAACTGGTCAGACAGAGCCAAAAGAATTGGCGCAATTACCCATAAAAGAGATGGCCAAAGTGTTTATTATGACTATAACCGTATGATCAGATGGTTTAGAGATTTGGGACTGGAATTCAAAAATGTGAACAGCTCAACCATGACCGAGAATATTGGTTGGGGCTATTATAAATGTCCTGCTGATGGTAGCGACTGTACGGAAGCTATGACTAAAGCAATTAAAACTACTTATGATTTCTTTGCCAGTGAAAGAAAAGCCAATGGAGTGCACTGGAGATCAATGGTCAATAAAAACTATCGGGAAATTGGACTGGGACTGGCTTTGGATGCTAAAAAGCAAAAGTACTATCTTACCATTCATTACGCAACTGAAATCACCTCCAATCCAAAACCTATTTGCGAAGCCTAAAATAAGGCCGTTCCGGTGACAAAATGGTGAGATTGTTTTATAGTTTGCGGTAATATTGGATAAATGATAAAGTTATATCTTTCAGAAAGGATTTAACCCTTTTGTAAGTATGACTCTGACACCTCCAAATGGATTGGACAGGGAAGATATAGATACTCCCGTCATGCCTGATCCCCGAGATGGTAATTATGAGGCAATTACTACTACTCCACCACCAAGTGGACTTGATCCAAAAGTTTTAGATATGGAAAAAAGACTTTTGGAATTGAATAAAGCAGCCAAAACCTATAATCCGGAATTGATAGTATGCGACGAGAAGAATAAGGAAGTGGTGCGGGCTATTACTACCATGGAAGTGAAAGTTCCCCAGGATTTAGTAATGATTAAAGAAGGTATAGTACTCTGCCCTTTTCCGGGCTGGAATGTTGAAGATGAATCATTACAGATGAGAATATTCACCCTGAATGTAAATGACGAATTAAACTCTTATGATCAGGTGAAAGTGGGCTTACTTGGCTTGGCTCATTGGCCAAATACCTGTAGAAAGACCAGAACTGACGAAGACAAGGACAATAATGAAACTTTTTATGCAGAAATGGTTAATCTGACCAAAGCTCTTACCAGTTATTATTTTGATCTGCTGGTCGGAACTGAAAAGGAAAGACTTACCACCACCATTGATTTTGAAAAGGCAGCTGAAAGTATTGATAGAGCCTCCTTTATCCCTGGGCCACTGCCTAAAAAACCTGAACAGATTAATTTGGACCGGGGTAAAGTAGTAATTGTAGACTGGATGAGAATGCCACAAATTAAAGCTGCCATACAGAAATATTTTTTAACCAGGCATGAAGAAACGCTAAAAAGAGCCAGTCGTAAGAACAGTTTGGCTGCATTGCGAATTCATGCTGATTTGGCAATGATAGATCCGATTGGTAGGGTCACTAGTGATATTAGAAATTTGTTGGGAGAAGGACGTCCTCTAAGGTCTCCTACACCTGTTGGTAAGTTTAGAAAATAATACAGGAAACTAAAAACCGCCCTGGGTTGGTAGGGCGGGTTTTTAATGTAATTGAGCGGCCTATTGCCTGTGTCATGCTGATCGTGGGAGATGGTGGCAATATGCGTGGTGTGCCTGAATTTAGCGATCCATTTTGCGGCGGATGAAAGCTGGAACATCGAGTTCGCTTTCCATGCTTTTGTTGGCAGTGGCAGCTTCAGTGTTGCGGGTAGCAGCGATAGCATCAGTTGGAGTAGAGCTGGAGTTGCGGAGAGCGCCTGATAAAGGCATGTGCTGACGGAGAATAGTTGGTTTTTCACGTGGAGTGTCGTCGAAACCGGTAGCAACCACAGTGATTTTTATTTCGCCTGTATAAGAATCGTTGATAACTGAACCGAAAATGATATTAGCATCTGGATCAGCAGCTTCAGTAATGATGCGGGCAGCTTCGTCTACTTCAAACATGCTGAGGTCATTGCCACCAGTAATGTTGAAGAGAACACCTTTGGCACCATCAATAGAAAGTTCGAGAAGAGGTGATTCGATAGCAGCCTTGGCAGCTTCTACAGCACGGTTTTCGCCAGTGCCATAACCGATACCCATCAGAGCTGAGCCGGAGTTTTCCATAACGGCCTTAACATCGGCAAAGTCCACGTTGATCATACCATGAATGGTGATCAAGTCGGCGATACCCTGTACACCTTGGCGGAGAACATCGTCTACCACAGTGAAGGCTTCAGTAATTGGAGTTTTCTTATCAATAATTGAAAGGATTTTGTCGTTTGGAATAGTAATCAGTGTATCAACCTTGTTCTTGAGATTTTCCAAACCGTCTTCGGCCTGCTGTCTGCGGCGATTTCCTTCGAAAGAGAATGGCTTAGTAACAACTGCTACAGTCAAGATACCGAGTTCTTTGGCTACTTCAGCGATAACTGGAGAAGCACCTGTACCAGTTCCACCACCCATACCACAAGTAATGAAAACCATGTCAGTGCCCATCAGTGCTTCGCGAATTTCTTCAGCACTTTCTTCGGCAGCCTGACGTCCAATATCTGGATTAGCACCGGCACCAAGACCACGAGTAGTAGCCTTACCAATATTAATCTTAGTAGTAGCATTGGAATGATGGAGAGCCTGAGCATCTGTATTAATAGCAATAAACTCGATGCTATTAAGATTAGACTTAATCATTCTTTCGAGTGCATTGTTACCACCACCACCTACGCCAACCACCTTGATACGAGCAACTGGAGTAATTCCTTCCGGAGTAATTTCCATAGTTTTCTTTCCAACTGAACCTGAGCCAGAGAAAAGGTTTCTAAGAGAGTCTTTTTGATGATTGCTAATTGGCATATTGGTTATGCTTTAATGTTTGAGGGGTAATTATTACAGTGAAGTTGATAATGTGTCAATAGTATTTCGTAACCACTTATCAGAGCGGAGTAATCAGGAGCATCAGGGGAAGAGGCTTTTGAACCAATCTTTGACACCACCGAGGGATTTTTTGATATTGATTCCCTTCAAGCTGAAGCCATAAGAACGGTTTTCGAGGCGTGAGCCCCAAAGTATCAATCCAATAGCTGTAGCATACGCCGGATCGTCAATTTTATCAACCACCCCATCAAAATTTTGTGGGAAGCCGATTTGTACAGGTAAATTGAGTGTTTCACGGGCCAAATCAAGAATTCCAGGAATTTTCACGGCAGCACCAGTGAGTATTGCTCCAGCCGGTAGCATGCCATCACGATTAATTTTGGCTAATTCATCGCGAATTAAAAGGAAAATTTCGTGATAGCGAGCCTCAGTGATCTCGGCCATGTGTTTTTTGGCGACTTTCTGTGTATCTATTTTGCTGATCAAAGAGAGATCAATGATTTCTCTTTCATTAACGTCCTGAGGTGCACAGGTACCATATTCGATTTTAATTTTTTCGGCTGTATCAATGGAAGTACGTAAACCAATAGCAATATCATTGGTGACATTTTCGCCACCAACCGGAATAACCGCTGTATGAAGCGTAGTTCCCTCTTCAAATACACTAACTGAAGTGCCGCCTGAACCAATATCAATTACGACTACTCCAAGTTCTTTCTGACGCTTGGAGAGGACAGCTTCGGCTGAAGCCAGACAGGAAGGAATAATATCGTCAATATCCACACCGGCTTGTAATACACATTTTTCAATGTTTTTTACCGCTGGAACAAGACCAGTGATAATGTGGGCTTCCACTTCAAGACGGATACCAGTCATACCCACCGGATATTTGATGCCTTTTTGTTCATCGACAGTGAAGGATTTGGGAATGATGCGGAGAATACGACGATTGGAAGGGATGGAAACGGCCTGAGCAGCTTCCAGAACTCGATCCACATCGTCTTCGGTAATTTCGTTTCCGGCATGGGAAACGGCAATAACACCTTTGGAATTGATGGATTCGATATTGTTTCCGCCAATACCCAGAAAGACATGATTAATCGGTTCACCAGCCATTCTTTCCGCATCTTCCAGGGAAGAGGCGATAGAATTGATGGTTTCTTCAACGTCAATAATGGCACCTTTACGCATACCCGTTGAAGGAGCGATGCCCACGCCGATAATATTAGGAACCTGAGATCCCTCGTCGAGAGTACCTACGACAGTGCGGATTTTGGAACTACCGATGTCTAAACTTGCAATTACTCTTACTTTAGCCATTTGATAAGAAAAAAATTGGTTGGTTGTTTTTTTGTTTTTGTAGAGCACTGCCGAAGCTTAGATTAACAGCCAGACAGCTCTGTGAGGACTATAAAGGAATAAGCGTAAATTATCAAATTAAAACAAAGTTGGTTGTTTTTCAGCCTGTTTGCGGGATTCCAGCCATAATTCCAATTCATTGAGATTTCTCATCAAAGTGTTGAAACCCAGGTCCGTTAGGGAGTGACGGGCTTTCTCTATGGGAAAAGTGTGTAAATGACAGGATTCCAGATCGAGCTGAATAGGCATGTCGCGAATTATGGTAGCCATGCGTTGGCTGAGGTAAGCCGTCTCACGGTTGTCCACCAATTTGGTCTGCTGGCCAGGCTTCAGTTCGTTTAAATGGGCATAGAGATTATCCAGAGTCTGATATTTTTGCAATAATTCGATGGCCTGCTTTTCACCAATACCTTTGACTCCGGGAATATTATCGGAAGC
>JADLFY010000021.1 GCA_020849575.1 Candidatus Peregrinibacteria bacterium | reverse complement strand
TGGTCACAGCAGAAATCAGGCTCAATTTGAAGAAAATATTTTTCTGACTTTTTCAGTAGAGGATGAAAACAAAACCAGCAGCACTTATGAAAACCTCCAAGCCTCCGATCAGATTACCGAAAGTATTCAGGGTTGGTTTAAAGATCCTGCACTTTCATCGACACTGGAAAAAACAACTGGTCAGCATAAAAATATCAATGCCAAAAAACAGGAAAAAAATAATCTCATTATTAGCTTTGACAGTTTAACTCCAGAAGAAAGTCAGAGCTATCACCAAGCTTTGCTCGCACATCTTCAGCAGCGTTTAAATTCCTACAATCAAAGATCTGATCTCAAGGTGAATGTTGCTACCGAATATTCTGTAGTAAACAACAAACCGAGTCTGGTTTTTCTTTTCGGAATTATGGGCTTATTAATTGGATCAATATTGGGGATGGTCTGGTGCTATTGTCTAGAAAAATTCACTCAAAAAGTTCAGGAGATAGGCCAGTTGGAACCATATGGAAAAAGTTTTCAATTTATTTCTCCGGAAAAAATGAAGAAGAAATTCCAGTTTCTTTCTGCCTATTTAAACAACAAATACTCTGGAGACAGAATTCAATTATTTGATCTCACCACTAAAAGTAAAATTGCTTTGGATACCATTGCCAAGAATACTCAAATTAAAGAAATCAAATCCTATAATTATCCGGAAAAAATCGCCGAAGCAAATTATCAGTTAAAAACTATTTTATTGGTTCAGCTTGGTTACTCCAAAATCCAGTGGCTCGAAGAAATTCACCAGTTGGGCATTAAAGAATCTGAAATTATTGTTTTCAATCAGGTTTAGGAATTCGTTCTGGCATGAATCCTTTTACCAACATCTTTGGCGAAAATAGCCAGGATTGTTGCAGTTGGTATGGCCAGAATAAGTCCCAATATACCCAGAAACTGGAATCCAACCAGCAAAGCAAAAATAATCAGGATTGGGCTCAGACCAACCGCCTTATTCATTAGCAGTGGAACTACTATATTGTTTTCTACTTGTGATATAGCAAAGAAATAAATAATCAAAAACAGTGCCAGAGCAGGGGATTGATTCATAACAATTGGCACGGCAATCAGGGCAGCCACCACCCGACCAAATACCGGAACTATCATACAGATGCCGGTAATTACCGAAATCAATAATGAATACTCTACATTGGCAATCGCCAAACCTATAAAGGTAATCAGTGCAGCCACAATTGAAACTACCAATTGCCCTCTTATCCATTCACCAATTTTGCTTTTCACCATCTGCAATCTCATTGAAATATACTCACTGTGTTTTTCTGGGAAAACTGAAATACAGAAATTTTCCAAGGCATTTTCATCAACTGTCATAAAGAAGACCAGAATAAGCACCAAAATAAAATTCATCAATCCATTGGAAATTTGAATAATAAATGACCAGAGATTACTGCCCAGATTCAATAACTGCGAAGAAAGTAATTGTAACGAATTTTGCAGCTGCACAGCCACAACTTTGAAGTCAATTGCCTTCAACCATTCTTCAATATATGGCTTTAATTGTTCACCAAAAGGCAAATTAACACTTGGATCAGAGGACACTTTTTGAATAAATGTATTAATAGAATTAGCCAGACTAAATAACTGAGCAGCCACCAATGGTAATAAGCTGGCAATCAAAAGAGCCACCAGCATGAAAACAATCACATACACCAGCAAGACCCCTAAAGCTCTGGGAATCCTTTGGGCCTGCAAAAAATCTATCAACGGATCCATTGCCGCAGCAATAAAAAAGGATACAAAAAACAGTATTAAAATTCCATTTATCTGTAAAAGAATCCAGCAGGAAAGAAATACAGCCAAAACCAACATTGTAGATTTAAAGACACTCAATGGCGAGAGTTCTATCTGCACCTTTTCTTTTTTCGCCTTCTTTGCTGGCATATCCAGGAGCCTTTCTTTTTCTATCTCAGCAACTCTTAGTTTTTCCGCCCTGGCTTTAATATTTTTAATCGTTTGATTAATTGCCGAAAGGGGCGCGAATTTTTTGGGATTTTTCATTTGTTTATAATTATCCTGTTACAGCTGCCAAAATTACATTAACTATACTCCAGGCCAAAAAAGCTACTACCATACCAATCAAAGCATTGGTAATATATTTTTTACCTTTATCTTTATGTTCTATCAAGCCTCCAGCAGTATAAAAGAATCCTCCCAATACCACAAAAAGCAAAGCCACCAAACTGATTATTCCCAAAACATAATTACTCAAATATCTGATGAAAAATGGCACCATTGAAAGCGAAACTCTTCCAGTCACCACAGCACATCCCAGCGTTTGATCCATCGAGCCTGATCCTGGCTTTCCTGTAGTAGCCATAGAGTTATTAAAATCAGTAATCAGACTTTCACAATCTCCTCCAGCCTTTGGCAAAATTGTTCCCTGAGCAGAAACAGGTAATACGGTCAAACCGGCAACCAACGCTGAAATAGTTACCGAAACAATTGCTTTAACCAGAATATTTTTTAATTTTTCTGACATGGGATTTTTCTTAATCATAACAAAAAATCAGCCATTGCCAAACTAATTTGTTAAACTTTTTACCCCTATCCGTACCAAATTCACGCCATCAGCAACCAAATCAGCTATTTCCAGTCCCTGATTCACAGAAAAGAAATCAATTCCCTTAAATCTTGAATGCAACAGTTTGAAGAGTACTCCAGCCTTCCTCAAAATCGTTTTGGAAAGTCGGGAATTTCCGGTGTTAGGGACAAAAGCAGAAATGCCTTTAATCCTCAAACCAGAAAATTTGGCCAAATCCCAGACAAAATCATTAAATTCAGAAGGCTTCACCCCATATTCATCATTTTCATTCACTACATTAATTTGCACAAAAATATCTTTAACTTTACCCGAAATAACACTCCAGTGATTAATTTTTTTGGCCTCATCAAGAGTTTTCAATGATTCAATAACATCAAAATTAACCATTATTTCTTCAAAATTTTCTTCTAAATCCCCATAAAAATGCTTTTTACAGGGCAACAACAAATACTGTATTTCTTCATACTGTTGCCACTTGTTAAATCCTACTCTTTGTATGCCTGCAGAAATAAGTTTATTAATATCTTCCAATTCCAATTCATCAACCATCAAAACCATATTCACATCGATGGCATTCTTGAAATTTAACTTGGAATACAGCTTTATTTTATTGACAATATCATGTAATCTTGCGACCTGAAACTGCATAAATATGACAAATAATACTGATCACAAACTACCATTTATTGCCATTGTAGGTAAACCCAATGTTGGCAAATCCAGCCTGTTTAACCGATTAATTGGCCAAAAAGTAGCAATTACCTCAGATCTTCCTGGCACTACCCGTGATCGTGTTTTTCGTCGAATTAACCTCAACAATATTAATGCCATTCTGGTTGATACAGGTGGTCTGGAATTTGGCAAAAAGCATAATATTGAAGCCGATATGCAGAGCCAGTCACAAATAGCCATTAGTGAAGCTGATCTGGTACTTTTCCTGGTGGACGGAAGATCTGAACCAACCAAAGATGATTTGGACGCAGCCCAGATTCTCCGCAGACAATCCAAAAAAATCATTTTTGTTGCCAACAAAATTGACCATCCACAAAATCATTCCGGACTTTCGAGCTGGACTGAACTTGGTTTTGGATTACCTCATTGGATTTCAGTAATTCACAATAAAAACATTGAAGGCTTACTTCATCAAATTGAAACTCACCTCAAAAATGATGGCTGGGACGAAGAAAATACTGCGGAACATCAAACTTCGGGCATTAAAATCGCCCTGATTGGACGCCCCAACGCAGGAAAATCTTCTTTGACCAACGCCATCCTCGGGCAAAAAAGAGTTATTGTTTCTGAAACACCAGGGACCACCAGAGACTCCATCGACATTGAATTACAAAGAAACACTCAGCATTTCACTCTGATTGACACTGCTGGGTTGCGCAAAAGAGGCAAAATAGAAAAGGGTATAGAAAAATTTTCTTCATTTAGAACCATCGATTCAATTGAAAGATCGGACGTAACTTGCCTGGTACTTGATTACAGCGTAGGAATTCGCGCCCAGGATTTGCATATTTCTGCCTACATTACCGA
>JADLFY010000020.1 GCA_020849575.1 Candidatus Peregrinibacteria bacterium | reverse complement strand
TCTGCAAAGTACTTTCGGGGACAATCAGCACGCCAATCACGCCACAGGTCAGAAACAGTAAACTCAGCCAGACAAACCACTTATTATCCTGCCCGAATTTACGCAACTTTATCTTAAATTGTTTTCTATCCCTCCAAAGTCCTGCCATCCAGATCAGCATTTGCCAGAAAAAAAGCGTTAACACAACCACTTCCAGCACATTGAATGGTATGGATTTCAATTCAAATTTGACCAGATAAAGTGGCCAAATTAGTGGTGATAAATAAAGCCAAAAAGCCGGCTTAAACCAGCTTCCTTCAATTCCAAGTCTGGAAAGTAATGCTTTCATTTAGAAAAATTAACCTTGTTTGGCAGTTTTATTTTTCTCTAATTGACTGGCCAATTTTGGCTCAATCAAGTCAATTCCCTCTTCTATTGAGACACAGTCAGTTTCCGCTCTCAATGCTTCTCCGGGAATATGTACATTAACCGCCATTAAAATTTTCTTGTCAGAAGCTATGTGTTCACGATACTCAACATCAACTTTGACCACCACTGATTCATCCTCCATCACCTTGAATCTGGCTAACCCTTCAATTTTGGACTGGGCATAATCCTTCTGGGCATCAGAAAGATGAATATGTTTTTGATGGAAATTGATTTGCATATTTTTTAATTTATTGTTTAATATATTATTTTTATGAAGAGAAAGAACTCCTTAATAGCTGTATTTACCTGCATTATAAGAGTTTTTTGGGGAAAAGCCAGTTTGTTGTCATTGACTAGCCCCTATAGTTAGTGGGCGGTTTGCGAAAATCGACGTTTTTTGGTACAATATAAGGATTTAATTTTATTTAAAGCTATGGCTAAAACAAATACAAAACCAACTTTTGCCGAAGATGTGGCAGCCCGCCAGGAAAGAGAAAACAGCTGGCAATCACTGCATGCTGAAGCCAAATTCAATGGCAAAAGCATGGTCAAAAGTCTGGAAGAATTGGCCGACTCAACTTTCCCGGCTGATGCTTACAACAGCAATGCCTATCAGGAAGCAATTGCCAAATCACTTACTGAAACCATTTCTCCCGAAGTGGGCGTAAAGGATTTTTGGGAAGCTATGAGCAAGAACGGCTGCAAAACTCTGCGTATTGAATTCGGACATCTGAATTTCTATGACGCAAAAAACCAGAAAATGGATATTACTCCTTACACTCAGCCAATCGTCTTCGAAGCACATTCCAGCTATTACCGTGAAAGACAAGCTCAACGTGAAGCCCGCATTATGGAAGCCAGAAAACAATTGCAGGATTTACTCAAAGAAATTCACAAAAGATAACTCCCCTTACCAGCTAGATAACCTCGCCCAGGACAGGGCCTAAACAAATTTTCAAAAAATAAAAACATAAGACAACGACCATGAGACCATTCGACAAAAATCATCTCAATCTGAAAAACTGCCTCGGACTTCAAAGCTCTGATGCTTTTTTAGAAAAAAGATTGGCTTTCGATGAAAAATCACCGGAAGGACCACAGGTACCGGAGAAACCAGTTCCTACTATCGACGTGAATAGCGCCGACTTTGATAATAAAGCCTTCCAGACAGAAAAATTTGGTCAATTTAATACTGAAATCAAATACGCTATCAACGAAGCATTGAAAAGCGTTCCAGAATTAAAAGATCGAACTCAGGATATTGAAAGAATTCAAACTGACTATCTGCTTGGCCTTTCCGAAAAGGTTTTAGAAAACAAACCTTCAATTGCTGAAGCTATCAAAGAACAAAGTGCAAGTCTTTATGCCGAGAAGGATAATTTGACTAAAGACAACTCAGCCGACTGGTTCAGCAAAGTATTACAAAATCTGAAATGTAATAAAATCGGTATAGTCCATGACAATACTGATGATAAAACCAAACTCAGATTTTATTCCGAAAAAGGTGAAATACTTTTCAAAGAAACCGATATAAAAATCGAATATGTTCCCAAGGTATTATCTGAAAAAGCCAGTAGAGAAAAGAAAAGCAATGAAGCTATCGATATTAAATTAAAGGGGGCCCAGGCCATTTCTCAGGAAAAATTTATCAAAGAATATTTAACCAAGCCTCCAGTAGAAGGAGATCGAGTTGTAGTCGATCGATATCCTCTGATTTTAAAGGCAACTTACAAAAAACTCAAAAACGATAAAGAGCCAAAATTCTATACCGAAGATGACAAGCAATTATATCTAATCGGTGGAGACAAAGTTAAATACTATCCAAAAGCCGCAGAAAAGCCGACAACTTTCAATGAAATTAAAGTTGGCGATACTAACTATATAGTATTAACCCAAATTGATACTGATTCATCATACCTGGAAGTAGCCCGCGCAGTTCGTATGTACGAATCAGGTAAAGGAGCTGTCGTGGATGGCAAACAAATTATGGATGATTACACTGCTGCCAGAGTTGCTGCAACTAATATCAGCGTCAGTGAATATGCCGAATTACTCAAAAAAGCCCATGAAACAGTTGGTAAATCAAATCGTTTACCGATCGTTCTTCCCGTCTCAAATATAGAAAGAAAAGGGTTGATTCAAAAAGATGCTGA
>JADLFY010000019.1 GCA_020849575.1 Candidatus Peregrinibacteria bacterium | reverse complement strand
TGCTCCTAGACATCAGCATGATCATGATTGTAAAAATTGCGATAATTGTGAAAGTTGTGACAATTATCATGTACATTATTCAGAAAATAAAATTTGGTCCTTTGTCAGATCGATTGGTGAAGAGTTTTTTGAAATGATGTCTGCGCTGGTTTTGGGTGCGGCATTGGCGGGAATTGTTCAGTCGTTCATACCAAGGGATTTGATTTTGGCTATTGGGCAGAATAGTTTTACTTCTATTCTGGCTATGATGCTCTTTGCCGTAGTAATTTCTGTTTGTTCCAGTGTGGATGCTTTTATTGCTTTGTCTTATGCCGGGACATTTACCAGTGGATCGCTCTTGGCATTTCTGGTTTTTGGTCCGATGATAGATCTGAAAGCTATTTGGATGCTCAAGACAACTTTCAGATGGAAAGCAGTGATTTATATAGTTGTTTTGGCTTTTCTGATGACGCTTTTGCTAACTACTTTCTATAACTTTTATCTCAGCTGATGAAAATCAAAAATGCTCAAAAATGGCTTTGGCTGGAAAATCTGCTGGTGATAGTCCTGTTATCAGGGTATGTCTGGATGATTTTGCGTTTGTTTTGGTTAAATAAGCTGACTTATTATATTCATCCTGATTACGTTTGGATGACTGTGGCCAGTTCATTGTTGCTTTTAATGGTATTGGTTTTTGTGGTGGTTTCTTTGGGATTTAGAGAAAAGGGCAGGGGTTTGTCAGCCGGTTTATTGAAAAATCCGGCCAGATTGTTGTTGATAATTTTGCCTTTATTACTATTTTTGGTTTTTCAACCCAGAACATTGTCTTCACAGGCTTTTGACAGCAGAAGCAGCGGACTGGGGAATGAACTGGTTTTGAGCAGAAATGACAGTAAACCCAGCGCTTTTGTTATTAATACTGAAAAGAGAGAATTGATAGACTGGATCAGACTATTTGCTCAAAGTGATAAGCCAGAGGATTTTGTTTCATTGAAAGCAAAAGTTTCCGGATTTGTCTCACGTGATGAGGCTTTACCCGAAGGGTATTTCACGATTGCCCGTTATGTAATTTCCTGTTGTGCTGCCGATGCCAGGCCGGTGGGGATACTGGTCAAGTATGATCCGTCGAAATTTAATTTGAAAACTGATCAGTGGATAGAGTTGAAAGGACATTTTGTGGTGGAAGAAATAGCCGGTGAAAAGAAGCCTGTATTGGAACTTGTCGAATATCAGGAAATTGCCGTGCCAGATAACCCTTATATTTCATGAGCCAAGTAAAATTACAATTCGACAGATTGGTGACCAGGCTGATTTTGTCATTGGCAGTATTGATTTTACTAATGGTTTTGATTGGAGATAAATCTGTGCCCAGATTGCAAATGGCTGAATTAACCAGCCAGGATTATGCGGTGGGATCAGTTTGGAAATTTGATTTTAGTAGACTGATGGATAGAAAATCCGTGGAAGATGCTTTTGAAATTACGCCAAAGGTAGATGGTGTTTTCTCCTGGAATGGTAAAACCATGTATTTTGAATTGAAAGACGGTCTGGAATCAGGAAAAAATTATTTGATCAGTTTGGATGGTCGGGCCAAATCTTTGGATGGCAAAGTTTTTACCAAAACCTGGACCAAACAGATTCATACTGAGCCAATGCAAATTGCTTATTTGCTTGATAATAAACTAAAAATTGATGGTAAAGGTGAATATGATTTGAATGGTCTGGAGGTACAGCAAATGGTTTTTTCCAAAACGATGATTTATCTATTGGCTCTGAAGCCTGGAGAAAATCCTGAGTTGTGGCAACTGAATTTGGAGAATAAAAAATTAGAGCAATTAACTTTTGATCAAAAATATCTGAATAAAAATTTTAAAATTTCAGATAATGGTAAAAGAATTGCTTTGAGTAGAATTGAATTGGGTAATGGTGGTGAATATGCTTCAAGGATTGAGGTGTGGTTGGCTGACACAGGAGACTTTGTGTTCAGAAAATTTTTAAATGGTGAGGCTCAGGGAACTGATTTTGATTTTTCTCCAGAAGGAAGTTATTTGTTGTTCAGGAATAAAGATGCCAATTTTGAACTAGTCAATCTGGATGAAGCCGGGCCTGACAAGCAGGGTAAATTCAATGAAAAAGCGGAAAGATTATTTATTGGTGAGTTTGCCGATGCATTTGGATTTCATCCTTTTCAGCCGAAATTGGCTTTTAGTGAATATGACCAGGAAGATGTTTATTCTTTGAATAATAAATTGGTAATTTTTTCCGGCGATGGTGAGAAAAAATATCTGGAAATGGGTAAAGGTGTCGTCAGACAGGCAATTTTTACTCCGGATGGTAATTCACTGATAGTACTGTTTTCCGGAGAAGCTGATAATCTGACTGGCAGTGATGATTTGGTGGAAAGCCGACGATTTCATTTATATCGTCTTGATTTGAAGGATTACTCAATCAGACAATTAACGTCAGATGATGATTTTTCTGAACTTAATGCTATAATTTCTCCTGATTCCAGATATGTGCTTTATCAGAGAGTACTGGCTACTCCTGAAAATCTGATTGATCCTGCTTTTCAGAATATTCAAGAAAATCTCGGCAATCTGCCGGATCGTGAGAATTGGATGCTGGATTTACGTACTGGTGAAAATAAAAAACTGTTCTTTAAAGCTAATAAATTTATTGTAAAACCATGAAAAATTTTATTCAAATGGCAGAAAATATTTTGCGTGAAGATGGTTTACGTTTAACTAAACCGCGCAGTATGGCTTTGAATTTTTTGGCTAAAGAAAATCAGCCACTGACGCCTTATGAGATTCGGGATTTACTAAAAGAAGAAGGTGAAAAAGCTGATGTAGTGACTATTTACAGAATTTTGGAAGAGTTTGAGCGTTTGGGACTGGTACATAAAGTGACTTTATTGGGCCGTTATATCAGATGCAGTGACTTGGAAATGGAGACACATTGTGAGAAAGACATCGGTTGTCATCATTATTTGATTTGTGAAAAATGCAGTAAGGTTCAGGAAATTTCCGGTGAGAATCTGCATGATTTAGAACGTGTAATTGAGAAGAAGACCGGTTTTGAGGTGAAAAATCATTTTTTGGAGTTTTTAGGACTATGCAAGAAGTGTAAAAAATAACTTGAATGTAGGGGGGTGGTCATGTTAGATTCTTGACGCTTTCTTTTGAAATTCAGGCCGCAGTTACTAAATAGCGGCACGTGTCGTAGTCCGGGCGATTAGCTCAGTTGGTAGAGCATCTCGTTTACACCGAGAGGGTCAAAGGTTCGAGTCCTTTATCGCCCACCATTTAAAATTCATAGCCGAAATTCCATGAGTGCATTAACCGATATAAAAACAGGTGCGGTAATTAAAGTTGATGGAGCACCATGTCTGGTGGTCTGGAATCAGTTCAACCGCAAGCAGCAGCGTAAACCGGTAATGCGTACCAAGATGAAAAATCTGATTACTGGTGCCACTGTGGATAAGACCTTTTTATCAGGTGAGTCTTATGAATTTGCTGAAGTAGAAAATCGAAATTGTCAGTATCTCTATCATGATAAAGATGCGGCTTATTTTCTTGATAGCCAGACTTATGAACAGTTTGAACTGAAAATTGAAATGATTGAAGGGGCTTTACCATTTATGAAAGATGATACGGAAGTCCGGGTAACTTTTTATGAAGGTAAAGCGATTGGAGTGACTCCTCCGATTAAAGTTTCTCTAAAGA
>JADLFY010000018.1 GCA_020849575.1 Candidatus Peregrinibacteria bacterium | reverse complement strand
TCTGTACGTTTATTGGCTGCAGCCAAGTCTACTTTATAAGTTTCAGTAATAAACTTTTCAGTATTTTCCACTGCACCCTTCAAAGTACCATCCAGGGATTTTTCATTGTCACCAGTATTGCTGAGTGGCTGGTCAGAAATTATATATAGATAGCCGTCACTGGCTTTGCGATATTTCAAAGAATACTTGGATTGAACCAGGCCGGTAGCATTGGTATCAACAAATTCTTTGGCAATACCCTTGTTTCCATTGGCTACAGTTGCTTCAATGGCTGCTGGTAAATCAGCTTCAGTTTTACAAATATTTTTAAATTTATCAGCAAGCGTAGATACCGCCTCCTTGGTTGGCTCAGTACCAAACCAGCTGCGATATTTGTCACCAAGCCAGGTGGCTGGAGCAGTAGCAGCGAAATAATTATAGCCTTTCTTAAATGTATCACTGACACCTTCCCATACTCTGGTAGTCAATTTCTCTTTCATTTTAACACTAGGATCTTTGGATAGCTCAATGGTTACAACTTCACCAAAACTGATTGGTGGTTTGTAATTTCCATATTCCAAAGCCAGTCTCTCCACTGGATATTTGCTGAAGAAAATGTCCAGGGCAGTATAAGCTTCTTCACCAGGCATTTTAACACCTTCAATTGTCTTTTTGCCTTCTTTCTTGGCAGCAGTGTATTTGCTGGCCAATTCGCTAAAGCCATTATCACTAAGATTTACCAGACCTTTGCTGAACAATTCAGCGCCTCTTTCATCTGTATTGAAAACAGTTTTATAAAATTCGCTTTGCTGGGAATCTCTTTTGGTTGAACCCATAATCGTATCAACGGCACTTTCACCGGTAAACAAATACCAAACCTTATTTAGCACCCAACCGGCACCCAATACTTTCACACCCGTAAATAAAGTATCCCTAATACCTTTAATTGTTTCATTCTGTGATCTGGCCAGCCAGACAGCCGAGAAAAGAGCTACGGCTCCAAACAGCAATTTTTCTTTGCCTGAAAGCTTGTCCCAGTTCTCACGGGCTCCATGTAATTTATCCTTAATCATTCCACCCACGGTTTCTGTTTCAGTCATACCTTCTTTACGCTTTTCTCTCATTGATTCACCCACATCCAACATTCTGCGGGCATGTTCTCGGATTAAATCATAATAAGACCAGGCCTGTAATACTTTGGAGGCGTGTTCTACAGTCATATTGGTCGGAGACGTCTTCAAATTTTCAATTTTTGTTTCTACTACGCCCTTATCTTTTTCATTCATCAGATCTACCGCATTGTATTTACCCAAAATCTCTTTGATCTGACTCAATTGACCATTCAGCTGGTTCTCTGTTTTGGAAGCTCACTCAGCAGTCAATTTGATGGCCGCATCCAGATTAAAAGTGCTGTCAAAATTAGTCAGGTTAATGGCATTCTGCTTCATAAAATTAAGTACACGTGCTGAGTTTAGCGTTTGCTTCTCAGGTGTTACTTCATTTTTTTCATTCTTCTCATCCTGGGCACGAAGTCCATCAATGGTTAGAATCGGATTTTCAGCTGGCGTAGCCATACTGGGTCTTTTGATAAATTTATCTTATCATTCTAGCACAAAAAAGGCTTATAAACAAGCTCCCACAAAACAAAAACCCCTCCCGAAGGCCTATTTAAGGGCAGGGGAGGGGCAAAAGCCTAATTTACGGCTTTATCTAGAGCAATTAACGGTATGTAATATAGCTGGAAGTCATGCTTTCAGAATTATTTCCGGCAAAATTAACCCATTGTGCTACTGATTTAGCATGATCAAGCCATTTTTTGGCCATCAGTGAGTCGGCAAACGCTTCTTCTTCAGTAGTACCAGAACCAGATTTCTTGGCTCTTTCCAAAATAGCCTGTAATGAAGCTCTAGCCGCATCCAGATCTACTTCTGTAGTTTCAAAAGTAGCCGTAACATTTTTACCTGTATTCTGGGCACTAACTACGCGATGAATAGTAAGTTTATGTGATTTAGAACCCAATTTAGCTATTGTGTCATCTATAACCTTTAAAGCATATCTACCATCCATTTCAGTGTGGGCTACATAAACAGGTACAGTCTGGAGGGATCTGTCTTTTTCCAATTCTGTCATTCTGGCTTCAATTTTGCTCAAATCACTGCTCACAGCATCGGCATCAGCCTGAGTATTCCAGGATTTTACCTTGGTCATAACCTCATCCAATTTCCCTGGGATATCACTGGCATCCGCTGCAGTATAATTAAATTTAGTCTTTTGAACAGGAACTCTTACTGGTCTTTCAAAAGCCGTAAATCTGCTTTGAATTGCGCTGATTCTTTTTGTTACTTTGGTCAATTCAGCATTTTTCTTCTCCAGATCGAATTCAGCTGTTTTTTGCTCAGTCTGCTTTTTAATTGCAGGTTTTTCAGTAACCTTTTGTTCGGGTTTCTTTACTTCAGGTTTCTGAGTTAATTCTGGCTTTGTAATAAGGCTAACCTTCGCTTTTGGTTGAGTAGATTGATAGCCCAAAGCAGGGGATTTAGCCGGCTTTTTCTGGGTATTCAGGGCAACAGTTGGGGCTTTTGGAGCTAAACTGGATGCTACCGCACTGGCAGTAGGTTCGGCACTTGGAATCACTTCCGGATTTGCTGGCAAATCGCTGGGATTTTGATCCATTATAGCAAGTGCACTGGCGCTTGGAGCAGCTGGACTACCATTATTCTCTCCTTGACTACTTACACCTGAATTGATATCAGATCTATTTTTCCAATTCTGATAACCATGATAAATGCCATCACCTCCAATCATAAGTGCCAAAGCAGCAAAAGCAGCCTGCAAACCTCTTTTGGCATAAAAACTCTTTTTTCGTCTGTTAATTGTGCGTATATCTGTAGCAGTTTCTTCTTCAGTAGATTTGAGTTCGCCATATTTAACCAGAGCTCCCTGGGTAACTGGCTTATAAATAACATTCAAACCGGCAATTGGCGAAAATGCTGGAGGTGTTTTGTCGCTGATTGGAGCCTTGTCAGCCGGTTTGCCAAAAATTTTCTGTTTAAATTTTAAATACCATGAGTTTGATGCCAAATCTTCCAGGTTTTCTTTCATGCCCTTCGCACCTGAATCCACCATAGCATCTTTAGCATCAGTATCATTTGTTTTTACTGACCTATTTCTAAAACTGGCTAATTGAAGATTATAAAGATTCACGCGTTCTTCAATACGTCTTTCTATTTCCGCTCTAATTACGCCAAAAGCAGGATGATTTCTGTTGTTAAGCATTTGATGTATCATCAAATCAATGCCATTAACAGCCAACAACGTTTTATCTTCAGCAGATGCTTGACCCGGTGTTCTATAGGTCATAACTACAGGTTGCTCTGTGTTATTTTTGAAATAATCATAAATAACCTGGTGTCCATTGCCGATTTCACTTAAATCAGCCTCCAGTTTTTCTCTGAGTTCATTCATTTCAGTTTCCAGCATTTCCTTTTGACCTCTGTAAATAGAGGCATTAGGTGAAAACACCGATTCTATTGCTTTGGCAGCGTCTCCAAACAATCTCAGTACGCCACCTTTATTAGGATTTTGTCTGACAGCATGTCTTCTGGCCATCTCACTTTCATTGTCGAGCTCCAGCATTTTAGAGTTAATGTAATCTAAAATAGCTTTATTACGTGTTGCTTCAGTTGTTTCAAAAAAATCTCTAAATTCATCAGCACTCAAATCATCAATAGCCGATCCTGCATTGGTAGAATCAACAGCAGCTGTTTGATTAATTTGAGATCCCATAGCGCTGGCCAGTGTATCCACTGATTGATCGCCGGTTTGGGCAATTGACGCCTTTAAGCCAGATGATTGGCTATGGTCAACTGTAATTAAGGTTTTATTGGTTGTATCTAAACCTGATTGTTTTGCCTTATTGCTCACTTTGAATAGATAAAGTAATAGTTTTATAAGTAATTTAATCTCTTTCGACTATAGGTATAACCAAAAAGAGACCAGATTATTACAAAAATCCGGTCTCTTGTCAAGTAGTGGCTAATATTGTCTGCTATGCTTTTCCAAGTGAGCTAAGCATTGTGCTTAAACTTCCTTTATAATTGGCTTTAATAAACTCTTCCAGTTTCTTCTGTTCAGCAGTTTGTCCACCATTATTTTCTATTTTCTGCTCTAATTTCACCAATCTATCAGTATTTGCACAGATTTTGATTAAAGAAGCGGCAGGGCTTTCAGCAGCCAGTTTTTTGGAAAAATCCAGTAATTTTATCCCACCATTTA
>JADLFY010000017.1 GCA_020849575.1 Candidatus Peregrinibacteria bacterium | reverse complement strand
TGAAGTCTTCAAACGTTGGATCGAACGAGAGGACAATCGACCTTGTCTTCTGGCGGTACGTCTTAAATTGACGTGCAATCTCAATGTAGGTGTAGCCCTTGAGCCAAAGTGCCCACATTTTTTGTCTAGTTTCTGCGGTTGTAGCGAAGGGTCTACCCATTTTCTTACAAGTTAGTTATTCTATTTCGGAACAGTAGGGGGTAAAAAATATATCCATTTTAAGCCATTCTCCTGTTCCTTCACTTTCAATCATACTTTTTTGGAATAGATTGTCAAGAAAATCTGGTATGGTTTGTGGATAAGAATCTGTTATTAGTCTTGACTATTATTCTTTTCTTTCCTATACTTCAATACAGAACGGGAACACCGCTTTTATCATTAACCTTTAACTACATGTCTTCAAAAGCCATCGTAAACCGCATAATCCGCGCTCGGGAGGAGGCAGGAATGTCTCAAATGGAGCTCTCGCGCAAAATCGGGGCGGTTTCTAATACCATCCAAAAAGTCGAGAGCGGGTTCATCAAGAATCCCGAAAAATACGTCCCCGATATCGCCAAGGCTCTTCAAAAGCCCCTTTCTTACTTTTTCGGTGAAGACAATCCTGAGTTGACCGAGTTTGCCGAAAAGGCAAAGAAGTTCGATGAGCTCTCTTCGCTTATTCAGGCGAGCGGTATTTTGGCTGGAGGCGGTGATGCAAACGTGGTTGTGAACGGCCATGCCAACCATATCGTGGTTAACCCCGATACGAAGAAGCTGATCGAGGAAATCATGCAAAAGGACAAGGAGGAGCGCGAAATGATCCTGCGCATCCTTGAGCTGGAGAAGGAGGAAAAGGAAAAACTCCTTGAACTCTATTCCGTGATCAATAAAGGCAAGAAATTTGATGAGGGCGGAAGCAATTCAAAGTCTAAGAAAAAATCTAATTAATGTTCGTGATCATGAATAAAAAAGTTTTGAAAAAAGAAGAGGCGGCACCCTTTACCACCGAGGAGCACGAGGTGGTGGACTTTTTTGAGAGCCTGATTCCTGTGCTGCTCGAGGCTAAGCACGATCTCAGCATGGAGCTTTCGCCAGCAACGGAAAAACTCCGCCAGCATCTTGTAACACCGAAAGCCGTATGAAGAAGTATTTAGCCTATTGCCGCGTTTCCACAAAGGCGCAGGCAGACATGGACAACTCGCTTCCCGTACAGCGCCGCATTATCACCGAGTATGCACAGCGCAAGGAATTTCAAATAGTTGAATGGTACTCGGAGGCAAGCTCTGGATTCAAGGGCAAGCGCACCGAGTTTCATAAAATGCTTGAGCGCCTCAGTGATCACGACATCGAGGGCGTTGTATTTCATAAGCTGGATCGAAGCTCACGCAACATGAGCGATTTTGCGTTGCTTGATCAGATGGTCACCCAGCACAAAAAGAAGATGATCGTTATTGAGGGTGAATTTGATACCAGCCGTGCAGCTGGCCGTCTTGCGTTTCGCAATTTCTGCAATATGGCGGTTTGGTACTCCGAGAATCTCTCCGAGGAAGTGAGTACAAAAATGACCGAAGTATTGCGTAAAGGCTATTTCCCGTCGCAGACGCCGATCGGATATCGCGTAGGCGTTAAAGGTAAAGATCCCGACCCAAAGAAAAAGTACCCAGATGAGGCATTGGCTCCCTTCGTGAAGGAAGCGTTCGAGCTGTTTGCCACGGGAGATTATTCCGTTCGCACTATTTGCGATCACATGCGAGAAAAAGGCATGACCAACTCAAAGGGCGGCAAACTGCGCAAGGGCATTTTCGAGCGCATGATGAGAAACCCGTTCTATTACGGCATGATTGAATGGAAGCAGAAGAGCACAAACAGCGCCACTTTATATCAGGGAAACCACGAGCCGTTAATCGATAAGAAGCTGTTCGACCGAATTCAGGAGGTTCTGGATGGTCGTTTTCAAAAAAATAAGTCAAAGCATGATTTTACTTACACCAAAATGGTGAGGTGTTCATGTGGGAATTTTTTAATACCTTCGCACCATAAAACCCACATTTATCTTGAATGCCATAATCGTTCCTGCGAATTCAAAAATATCCGCGAGGATCGGTTGGAAGATCAAATAATCATCCTTCTTTCCAAGTTCATGCTGGAGGACGATTTTCTTCAGTACGCAAAAATTGCCATCAAGGAGCTTTCTGGCAACATTCGCACCGATAATGAGGCGAAGCGCAAGGCGCTCAACATGAAGCTGGCTCAGCTCGATGGCAGGCTCCAAAAGATCAATAACGCCGTCATTGATGGTTACTTTGAGGCGCAGGAAGGATTGACGGAGAAAAACAAAATCATTGCAGAAAAACACACTCTGATGGCCGAACTTGCGGATCAGGAGGAAGCAAAGGAGGACGTGCTTTGGAAATACACCGATCAGGTGCTTTCGATCTTCAATATTGTCCCTGCAAACTTCAGAAGTTTGAATCCAGTGGTCAAAAGGAAGGTTTTGAACTATCTGTTCTCGAACCTGCAGCTAAACGGTCAAAAACTGTTATGTACTGCGGTTTCTGCGTTTGCAAACTTGGCAATCGTGAATAATTGGATCGCTGCTGAAAAAATGACCTTGAACCTGCAACCAAAAGGTAAAAAACCGCTAATTGAAGCTGTTTCTACAAATCAAAAATTCCACCTTGTGGGTGAAATTCTAGATGGTGGGCCCACCTGGACTTGAACCAGGGACCAATCGGTTATGAGCCGACTGCTCTAACCACTGAGCTATGGGCCCATTTTTCAAGGTGCTGCCGCAGTATTGTATCATCTACTGACATCGTTGGAAGCCACGGCAAAACCATCTTAATTAACCGTTGCTCTCAAGTAAATAGAAAAAGCCCTGGCCGCTCCGACGCGTTCAAATTCAACGCATCAACTCGGCCAGGGCTTCCAATCCACCTGGTTAATTAGGCAGATTTCTTATTTTTCTGCATGGTAACAGTTGTACCTACGCTGGTATCAGAGCCACAGCTCAATACCAGAATACTGTCGTCGTTTTCATAATTTCTCATTACTGCATCAGCACTTTCCAGACTTACGCTGGTTTCACTTTTCTTCCAACCGGCACTGAGCAACTTGTCAGTTTGTTGATCACAAGTAGCTTTGAGATCTTTATTGGTAATTTGATATACTAAAGTGTAGCTTTCAGTTCCGAGTTTTACGCTGCTGAAACCTGTTGCGCCATCCAGAGAAGGGAGATCGGCTGGTGCATCTGTTGGACGATCTTTACCATCGCCGGAAAAATTCATAGTCTCACCTTTGTCATTGGTTACAGTCATAGTGCCATCTTTACCATTGGCATCCATCACTACTTTTCCGCTGGCATCAGTCATTTTCATGCTACCACCATCATCGTCGCCGCTCATGCTGATAGTTCCTTCTTTGGTTGTAACATTAATTTTACCATTTTGAAGATCTTCAATATTTACTTTTACTTCTCCATTAGTGGCACTGTTAATCATTGATTCAGCCAATTTGGTTCCCAGCTGATCAGTCATGTTCTGGCAGCCTGCCAAAACCAGGGCGGCAGTCGCACCCACAATCAAAATTTTATTATTCATTGGTTTTTTGGGTTAAATGAATTTCTCCTTTTATAACAAAGTTCCAGATTCACTACAACAAAATATCTCTGTACTTTATTTGAATTGAGAGCCTTAAGGCATCAGCATCTTCTTCTTTTAATTCCCTGATTAGTGGCCAATAACAACTCAAAATATGTTTTTCCAGAAAATTGCGCAATTGTTTAATTGCTTCATGACTCTGCAAATGACTTCCCACAACTCTGGCATGATCCATGCTTGCTTCCAGAGAATCCACCAGATCTTTGATATAACTATAACCTTTTCCGGCGGATTTTTTATTAAAAGGCAAAACATGTCTGGCTACATTGGCACTGGCCTGACCTTTATCAAGTGTGTGTCCAAACCTGATTAATTTATCGCTTTCCTCACGCCGGTCATATCTTTCATAAATATCCAGCAAATCTTTGGCTTTTTCCGGTACAGCCCAATGAATCAATTTTCTGGCCGCTCTGGCTTCTCGCAATTTACGTGTTCTACCATAAACTGTATGAAAACCCGAATGCGTTCTGGCCATATCACCAACCACCACTTCGCCAATATCATGAATAATCAATGCAGTCAGCAAAGTTAACCAGTTCTCTCTTTTTCCATCAGTTAATTCCAAATATAATTGTGGATAATTTCTTTCCACATCATTGGCCATCTCTATTAGTTCCAACACATGGTCCAAATCATTTTCCTGAAAATCTGGATTAATAGTTTTATCCGAATCGTCATCCACCCATCGGGGAGTATTACGCAGAGCATTAATCATCTTTTGACGCACTGCTACTCTGGCTGTTCTCAAATACAGCATACTAGCATCAGTAGGCAGTTTTTCCACAATAGGATCAGGAACAATTTCCAATGGCTTTGCCCTAAGCTCCACATCATTCGCCGGCATGATTATGTTTATCCCTTTGCCCATAGCTATTTCTTATTTGGCCACAAAGTATTCCTTCAGGCAGGCCCTTTCAAGCAAGTTGCATTCACTTTCTTCTGAAAATATGTTAAAAAATTCCCGCAATACTTTAATCAAAAAACATGAATCCATATTCTCCTTTTCATACTATCAAACAGGAAAAAGCTCCTGACGAACTCAAACTGATTGTAGAAATTGGCACTGGTGATGCCAATAAATATGAATTTAATAAAGAAATCGGCATGCTTGAGCTCGACCGTGTGCTTTATGGTCCGACTTTTTATCCGGTAAACTATTGTGATGTTCCCAATACCTGGAATAATGGTGATAATGATCCTCTCGATGCAGTTTTATTCTCTACTTATCCGGTTGCTCCAGGAGTTATCGCTACTGGCCGTGTAATAGGAGTTATGGAAATGGAAGACAATGGTGAAATTGATCACAAAATTGTTTGTGTGAACAAAAAAGACCCTCGTTTTGAACATGTCAAAACCGTTGATGACCTCACCCCATATCAACGCAAAGATCTTCAGACTTTCATGGAAATTTACAAAATCGCCCAAACCGGCCGTGATTCAGTAAAAGTTGGCAAATTCCTCGGACCAGATGAAGCCAAAAAATTAATTACTGAAGCTCTCGAAATTTATAAACAAAAATTTCCAGCTCAGCAATAAACTCCCTTTAAACCGTCCAGCCGATGAATTTAAATGAAATATATAGTAGTTTAGTTCTTCCTGGCCATCGGCCCGAAGTCTATGATGAATATTTACAGGCCACCCGCGCCGCCATGCGGCGCGGATGGATTTTGGCCGGCCTGGCCATTCTATTGCCTTTGCCGCTGATGCTATCAGTAGGTTTTGGTTATTTACCCGAAAATGCCTGGTATACATCCCCATTTTTCCTGGTAGCCTGGTGTATTGGCTTATGGGCAGTCTCTGTCTATTACGCTTTGCTGGCCATTAAGCGCAGTAAACCATTTTTTGATGCTTTAGGGCTGAAAATGGGCAGTCCCAAGATTGGCTCAACTCTATCGGAATATACCGACGGGCAAATCGATGATAATCTGCCAATTCAGGCTTTCCTGGTCAGCAAAAACCGTCAGTATCCAGTCAAAATTGGTCTTGGACAAAAGGATTCCATAGTTTTGCTTACTGCTGATCACCTGGCTGACCTCAGGGCAGAATCACTGCTGTCTCATTATGCCGGTTCTATCAATATTGCTCAGATTAAATCTATCAAAACCAGTTCTCAGGGCATTATGATTCATCGTCATGCTCCCATGATAGAATTACCCTGGCTATATGATTTATGGCTGGCCGAAAAAATCGCCAACTCGCATAAAAGCATCAGTAATTAGATAAATCAGCTTAATAACACCAACAAAAAACCCCTCCAAAGAGGGGTTTTCCATTTCTTAATATTTCCGGACTATTTGCCCATTTTGTCACATCCACAAGCGTCCGTTTTGAGGAAACCACCAAGTACAATCAGACCACAGACACCTACCACCAGATAAACAATGGCTTCTACAGTCGGCAAAGAACCGAGAATCATGTTCACCAGGTTAATTGGTCTGCCAATCAACATGCCAAGACCTACCAGGCCCCAGTTAATCGCACCAATCTGAGCTAAAAGCGTTACAACTAAACACATTGGTTTATGTTTATGCATATGTTTTTATTTTATAGAGTAAACCTAAAACTACTATATATGAAAATCAAATTTTAGCAATCTGATTTGTGTAACAGATTTCTACTTTTTTCAGTAGCTCACTAATTTTTGGATTTTTAGTGATTAGGTCATGGCATTTACCTCTATTTTGTGCTATAATGTCAAGATTTAATCAAATATATGGACGGAACAATTTCCAACTTGGGATCCTCCAAAAATCCCAAAAAACCAAAAATTAAGGTCAATGAGCCCAAATCAACGACCATTTCTGGCCTTCACATCGGCAACCCATCAGTTGACCCGGACCTGCTGGAGGCGAAAACCAAGCCTTATGAAATTGGCTTTGATTCACCAACCAGCCTCGCTGTCCCCCTCGATGAATTAGAGGCCGATATTAAAGCTCAGGAGGCCGATACCAAAGCCAAGATAGCCAAAACCATTGCAGTCGAAGATACTCCGACTATGGTCAGTCCCGTCGATGCTTCCACACTTGATCCGGAAAATACCCCTACCAAAGTTTCTCCAGGTAATGAACTTGAACAACCCCTCTCATCTCCCGCTTCCAAGCTTGATTTACTCAATGAGAAGGAGCAGGAAGCCCTGGAAGAAACCAAAGTCGAACGACTGGGGCAAAAGTCACTAAATCCGGAAATTCCTTCTGCAGAACCGACTATAGAGATAATGTCACCCAAAGGAAATATATCGGAAACACCTGAAATTATGGTTTTCCATTTACCATTAGCCATTGAACCGGAAGAAGGGGATTTAACCTTTGAAGAGCTTTTGCAAATGCCCAAACTCCGTGACGGCGAAGATCCCTATATGCTCTATCGTCTTTTCAACCAGTATATTGATGATGAAAGATTGCAGAAATTCCTGGAAAGAGCAGCCAGGAACCCTTGGGATGCTACTTTATTTTGGAAAAACCGCCATGCTGACTTTATGACTCCTGAAGTAATTCACAGCATGCTGATAGTAGGATCCAAAGTTGATTATTATGTAGACAAAATTACCAAACAGAAAAGCCGTTTATTTATTTACACAACGCCAGAATTCAACAGAGGTGCCCTATGTACCATCGCGCCTGCCTATTATGCCTTTGAAGATGATACGAACCTGCGTACGGCTTTGATCAAAAAGACCACCAAAATTGACCCTGAATTCCCCGGCAATCTTTCTGAAGAAGAACAGGATAAAGTCCTGAAAAAAGTCATGTCCGACCGCAAAACCTTTGAAGATGAAAAAAACACTGCAGAAGATATAAAAAGTATTATTGATGCCAATCTTCACGACGAAAGAATCAGAAATGTACTTTATCCCATCCATATCGGAGTAGACTATATTCTGATGTCCCACAAAATGAATGCTGAAGGGGAATCCCTCAATCTTAAAGATGTTTTAAAGAGAGCAGGGGAGGGTGGTGCCAACAAGGTACTCCAGGAAACCGCCAGAGCGCTCATTGGTACTGTAAAAGGCCTGGAACTCCTTACTGAACACAATTATATCAATCTGGATCTCAAGCCTCAAAACATCGTAGACACAGAATACAGTGGCTGTTTGATTGACTGGGGTGGCTTTACCAAATACGACAGGCTCAAGGAAAGCGGCGCCAGCTTGCAATTGAATCTCACCTACTGCAATCTCGCTATCGCGCAAATGGAAGCCATGGGCTATCTGGGTAAAGGCGCCGCCCATAAATTCATGTTGGCCAGAATCATTGAAAGAGTTTTCTATCTTTTACAGGGCTGGAGATCTGAATCAATGAGCTTAAATCCCAATTCTTTACCGGCACGTGAAAGCATGCGTCTTGATCCGGAACAGCTAAAAACATCTGGTAATGAGCTTTTATCTCTCTCCTACGACCTTTACCGAAAATTATTCAATTCTTATCAGCATTCTTACGTTTTCAAAAATAATGATCGCAGCCAGGGACCTGATCCAGAATTCATTTCCACTGGCAGAATTATTGATGAATTAGAACAAATCGCAAATTATAAACCAAAACAAAATGACTAGTATAGACAAAGCCAAAGAGGGCCCAATCGAATTCATTTGCGGCTTATTAACCCGCCTCTCGGTTTTCGCCAAAGATGCCAAAAATATCCTTACTTTCAAGGAAAAATTCGATTTACCAACTCTTAAAGACTCCCTGAGTACACATCTTGCCACCCCTGGTTTTCTCTCAGATCAAGCCCTTTCACGTATTCACGGCAATTATGACAGTCACAGAGAAGCGCTTCGCCAGAATTATCCTGAAGGCTGGACAGTCACCATTTTGGGACTTCCATGTTTGCCAACAGGCAGCCGTTTACCCAATTCCTGCTTTGATCTGGAAAAAAATCCTGGTGCTCACTATTTAACTGCCATTTACACTGATCCCTTCGGTCGTTCTTATGCGCATGACGGCTCTTATTGCGCGCCCTTCCTCAAGGTAATTCCTGAAGAAATTGCCCTTGAATGCACTTTCCCTATTAAATACAAAGCCGCCAACCCTGGCGACGATACTTCCGATCAGGATTATGAATATTTGGTTTCAGAAACCAAAAAAGTCCTCGGTAAATTCCGTGAACTTCTTCTCAAATAGACAAATCAAACTGGCAGGGCCAGTAGGAATCGAACCCACGTTAACGGTTTTGGAGACCGCTGTATTGCCACTATACGATGACCCTTTGCGGCAAAACTAACTTAACCGGTTTAAAATTATTTCTTGGCAGCTCCTGATTTAGCTACAATTCCAGCCAATCTTGATTTCTTTCTGGCAGCATTATTCTTGTGAATAATATTTTTCTTGGCAGCAGTATCAATAACTTTGTAGGCAACGGATAACTGTTTCTGAGCCTTAGCAGCATCAGTCTTCGCAAAAGTCAGTACTTTTTTGATCTCAGATTTCAGACGTGATTTATAAGGTTTTCTGTTTTCGAGACGGTTTTTTGCCTGTCTCATAGCCTTCTTGGCAGATGAAGTTATTGGCATAACTATGTTTATAAAAATAAGATTCGCGCGGTAATATAATCAAACTTCCTGGTCTGTGTCAATTGCAAAGCGCTAAACCCTTAGCGAGCCGCTCAACTCCCAATCATTTCATTCAAAAATCACCCTCCACCCACCCCCTCTATTTATCTCTCTCAAAACCTCTTTCTCAACCCCTTGACATTAACTGAAACTATGATACAATTCGTACCTTAACCTGGTGTAATTGCGTCAAATTGGGTCTTAAACAAGCCCAAAACAACGCGAGACACTCTCCCAATTATCTAGGCGCCTGGTTAGTACTTTGACAGATCGGTAAGAAACTCAGACTTAAATTCTGTAATGGAATAGTCAAAACCTTGTTATATTATTCGAAATTTAATTAACTTATACTAACCATATGAAAAACTTTCTTCGTAACGGTATTGCGAAGAAGCTGGTACTCTTCGCCTTTGTAATGGGCATGGTATCTACTTCAGCAATGGCCGCCTATCAAGTTAGCCCGGTTGGCACTATCAGCCAAACTGGCTATCAAGTCACAAATCCAGTAGTCAGCACTGAAACAGTTGCTGCTGTTGCACCTGTGGTTTCCAATCTTTCTGTTACTCCTTCCACTGGAAGCGCTACAGTATCTTTCAGCATCAATACAACTGCTTACACTACAGTTTGGATTAAAGACATGTCTGATACTATCGTTAAAACTTTAGTATTCGACAACAACCTCTCTGCAGGTTCTTATTCTTATAACTGGAATGGTACTGATAACAACAATGCATCAGTAGCTTCTGGTAATTACAAAGCACAGGTAGCTGTTTACAATACAGCTTCTCAGGATGCTAAATCTTATACTTTTAATTTCACCAGCAATGGTGGTGGTGGAACAACAACTGCACCAGTGGTGTCAGTTTCTGTTAACCCAACTTCTTTTGACCCTACCAAAGGTCAATCAACTACAGTTTCTTATTCATTGAATACCACTGCCAGCCTTGGCGCTTACGTTAAGCTCAATGGTTCAATTATTAAGACTCTTCGTGCTC
Source organism: Candidatus Peregrinibacteria bacterium (assembly GCA_020849575.1). Classification (GTDB taxonomy): domain Bacteria; phylum Patescibacteriota; class Gracilibacteria; order UBA1369; family UBA1369; genus JADLFY01. The sequence goes on along the minus strand of JADLFY010000017.1, from coordinate 1,343 downwards.
AGACTACTCAGGAACCTGGTTCTTACACACTTTCTTGGAATGGTGTAAATGACTCCAGCGTAACTATGGGTCCAAACAACTACGTAGTTGAAGTATCTGCAGTAAATACTGCTGGTAATGATTCTGAAACAGCTACAGTAACTATCGTTAACGATAGCAATCCATCTGTAACTGCTCCAAATATCACTAATCTCTATGCTTCTCCAACTCCTTTCAATCCAAATAATGAGAACACTAGAGTTTACTTCACAGTAGATAAATCTTCTACAGTAAGCGTAACTATCATGGATGGTTCTAGCACTGTTAGAACACTTACTAGCAATGCTTCTCTTTCTGCTGGTACTTACTACTATGAATGGAATGGCCGTAACTCCAGCGGTGGACTTGTTTCTGACAAGGTTTACACAGCTCGTGTAACTGCCTCTAATTCTGCTGGTACTGACACTGAAAACACTTCAGTTGAAGTTGATACTGATGGTGGAAATGGTGGTTCTTGTGAAATCGTCACTTCTCACTATGCTAACCCTACTACTTTCGACCCATCTGAAAGAGATGTTCAGATTACCTATACAATTTCTCGTTCTGCCAATGTAACTGTTCGTATCAAGAAAACAGCTACAACTATTAGAACATTAGTTGATAATCAATCATTATCTTCAGGTACTAGAACTATTTCTTGGAACGGTAAAGATTCCAATGGCAACACTGTTTCTACTGGTTCATATATCTATGAAATCAGAGCTACAGCCAGTGGTTGTTCCGAAAATGTAGAGTCTAGCAATGTCTATGTAGACACTGAAAATGGTGGTGGATACGAAGATGACTGGCCTTCAACAAATGAAGATCTCATTAGAAATCTTACTGTTAGTCCAGAAATCTTCCAGCCACGCGATGGTGAAAGAGCTACTGTCAGATTCAATCTCTCCAGAGCAGCTAAACTTCGTGTTCAAATCCTCGATGGTACAAGAATCGTTAAATCACTCCGTGATACTGGTTCAAGCAATCAATCATCAGGTGACTACTCTTATACATGGGATGGTCGTGATACCAACGGCAACATCGCTCCTGACAAAGTTTATCAGGTTCGTGTAATGGCTGACGATGGCCGTGATACTGATACTGACCGCGCTTTCGTTGAATTGGACACTGATGGTATTATCATCGGTTTCCCAGATGGGATGCGTTGTGCCGGCTTCAAGGATGTATCTATCTACTCTCCTTTCTGTAAAGCTATCGAATTAATGTCCAAGAAACACATTTTCGACGGATATTCTGACGGTACTTTCAGACCTTATGAAAGAATTAACAGAGCAGAAACTGCTAAGGTAGTTGTACTCGCTCTC
>JADLFY010000016.1 GCA_020849575.1 Candidatus Peregrinibacteria bacterium | reverse complement strand
TTGTACTTAGCTCTAATGAAGATTTGGATTTGCCAGATGGTGTTTTGCACTTTGACTCCTTGGACGCCGCTTTAACCGCCCTTTCCACCAGCGATAAAGTGGATCAGGTATTTGTAATTGGTGGGGCCAAACTTTATGCTGAGGCCATTCTCCACCCTGAACTGGAAAGAATTTATCTCACTCGCATTGAATCAGTTTTTAATTGCGATACTTTTTTCCCTGATCAAATTCCTGAAGACTTTGAAATAGTTTCCACTACTGAAACACTTGAATCCGATGGTCTCGAATACAGCTTTGTAGTACTGGAGAGAGATGTCGATCATTCCAATGACGAATATCTGGATTTCAGCTAAAACTCAGCCCAGGCCATCACTACTCCCATCCACCCAAAATGAAACAGTTGCGAAATTGTGTAACACTTTCCAAGTCTCCCCACATCTCCCAACGTCCCCTCATTCTTCATTACAACTCAAACCAGCCATTGTCCCTGGCCAAAAACTTTTTCCTGATCTATCCAAACCTCGCTGACATCAGGAAATATATCCACATGATAGCGTTGGGCTTTTACCTTGGAAACTTTTTCTCTGTAAATATAATGCTTGAGTACCAGAGACATATTCACTCCGCAAACCCTTTCATAATCCGAAATATCATGTAAATGCTTGATTTTGGAAATACCACGATTGAGCCCAAACCCCAATTCCCGCGCCCACACCAAACCATCTTCATTCTCCGCGGCCAGCATCTCAAAAACCTGCAATAAACTTTTTCCCCATTCAGACTTTTCCAATTCTGTCTTATCTTCCATCAGAGTCACCTGGCCCTTTTCCAGTTTTAGATGAATATTTTTTTCTGGAAAAACCACCCGATGAATTACGTCAGCAAAAGCAAAAATCTCTACTTCGCCATTGGCCTTATCAATTTCAGCTGGTTCAGTAAAAATTTCTCCAATGGGGAAACCACAACCTTTGTTTTTCATCTGTCCAAAATCACCAATGTTTTTCTTGATTGCCTCAAAGGGCGCCTCATAAACCAACTCTGATCCATTCGTGGAAACAACCCGTACTTTTTCGGCTTTTTCCAGGAGTACTTTCAAGGCCTCAGAAGTTTTTTTCAAATATTCATCATCAAAACGCAAAGTATCACAATACGTAGCTGTTTCATCGGGCCAATTATTGGACAGATGAGCATGTTCAATTACTTTTAATCCACGATTAAATAATTCCAGTCTCCAGCGAAAATTGGACATACGAAAGCTGGTTGATTCAATCAGAATTACCAAATCCCCGGCTTGGCACCGCTCTACCTCCGCCAACACTTCCGCCTGGGTTTTACTGTAATAATCAAAAGCCCTGCCAGCAGGTAAAAGTTCCCGGTAAGCTGCAGAAAGCTCTTTGGACAGGGGAGTATCATTGTCATAAATAATCAGAAAACGCTCACTGGATAAAAGCTCTTCGGGAGTTTCCAGATTCACGGTTACCATTTTTCTTAAATTCTCCACTAATTCAGTTCTCTCCATCACAATTGATTTAAAATCTTGCTGATATTTTCAGCCAGCGAACTGTCCTCCATTTTGCGGGCCAAATCAAGCATTTTTTCATAATCACTGCGATGCGATTTCATGGTTTCCAAATCGCGCAACCCGGCTACTCGTGCCTGAATTTGATTATATTCTTTACCATAAGTAGCCTTCACCATATCCAGATTGCCTGCACTGCGAAACAGCTCTCGCGCCTTGCTTAACGACCCATGCTCAAATTCATAGGCGCCTTCCTGTTCATCAATGTATCTTCTCATTTCTCCCTCATTACTTTTTCCCAGATAATATCTTGCTTTGGAAAATTTATGTTCCTTTACGAAATAAATAATCGCATTATGGTAAATAGTTCCTATCAAAGCCTGATCCTCAGCGGTTTGTGTACCAAGTTTCTGGGCAAAAAACTCGGCTGTTTCATAATCATTTCCATTCAAAGCATCTACCGCCACATTATGACAGGCGGCCCGCAAATTCTTCACCACCAGTTCACGCTCAGAAGACAGATTAAAAGCCAACTCGGAAGCATTCAGAAAATCCCTGGCACTGATTTCCAGCTGTTTATCACGGAAATCGGAAACATCCAGCAAGTTGGTGGAAATCAATTCACTTATGGGTAAAGTTTTTTTGACTTCATTATAATTGGCAAAAGCTCCCGCTGTCGCTTCAATATCAAGCCCCTTAAAGTTTAGACAAACGTGATCTTTTGGTAATTTTATTTCCAGATCCGTAACCGGGAAACGCAGTGAATAGAGATAAACATAGTAAGTTACTATCTGATTACAATCCCCGATCATTTTTTGTTTTTTGCGGGGATCAGTCAAAAGTTTTCCAAAAGATGCTCCCACCAAATATTCAAATCTACCACCTCCCGGCGCCAGAAATCCCATAATGGCGACAATCCAGCGTATTCTGTCCATATCACCAGGAAGGCTCGGAATAGGCAGCTCCAGATGTTTTAAATTGGCGATAATTGCTTCCTCATGAACTGTGGCTGTCGCCACATACCTCTTAAATTCCTCGGTTCGGGCTTCAGTGTTGGCATACATTCTTTTACGGGCGCCGCGTGAGAGATATCGATAACCTTTAAACCGCGCCTCCAACCACAAATTCAATTTAATTACATCTTCCTGCATCAGCTCACTCACGCGGCGCTGGGCTTCAAAAATTCCCATTACATTGCTGCTGCGCAGCAAACGATCGACTTTCTTTTCAAAGCCATCAGCATATTTTGAAAACGGATTCCAGATCGGATGCAGCATGTAATTAATCTTTAGCTCCAAGTAAAGTGCTTAGAACGGCATTGATCACGGATACAATCAAACTGAATAGTAAAGCATACCAGAATCCGGCCACCTGGAAGCCGGGAACAATATTGGCGGCCAAAAGCACTAGCAAAGCATTAATTACAAAAGTCAGAAGTCCCAGAGTCAGTATATTGATTGGTAAAGTCAGAATGACAATAATTGGTTTAATAATCGCATTAATGAGACCCAATATCAGGGCTGTCACCAGCGCTGTAGTAAAATCCGCTACCTGTATGCCTGGGCTCAATAAATAAGCTGTTGCATATACTGCTATGGAGAAAACTAACCATTTGATAAGTAATTTCATCTTGATATTGGTTTAAAATACGCTCCCATCTTAACACTTTTGTCTGAACGGATCAAAAATCGACGCCGCTAATCTTTTGCCGGCAATTATTTGCCCAATTCTATGCCCGCCAAAAATTGAAGAAAGTATGCCTACACCATTACAGCCTAAATTATACAAAAGCACTTTATTGCATGGTTCAGCGCCCACCATTCTCAGCCCATTTCTGGTATAACCCATCAGCCCATGCCAGAAAAACCGGTATTCAATTTTATCTTTTTCATTTTTGGTTAAATTGTTTTTGATAAAATTGGCCATTTCTTCTTTGGCATATTCCGGATAAGCACTACGCGGATTATATTTTAGCCCTTCCTCCAGATTTTGTTCCGGTCCACCAATACAGACTAAATTATATTTCCCCTCACTTTTTATTGAATATGGTCTTCTGGTTAAATAAAAATACGCCGAGTGGTAATCATTGGGATTTTTTCTGTCAAAATAGGCAAAAGCTCCCGGGGCTTTGTCTGAACTCTCCTTGTAACCAGCCATATAGCCAATTACTCCGCGGATTTCCTGATGAAATTTGGCATTGGTATCATGTCCAAAATCATTGATTATATCGAGATTTTCAAAGCCATTGGTACACAAAACCACTCTTTTACAATCAACTTTATTATTTCTGATCAAAAGACTGGCACTGTCTTTTTTTAAAATAATTTTATCTACGGGTGCATGTTCAAATAAAGCAAATCTCTCCGGATAAGATGCCAATAAATAACCGCATAATTCTTCCACCAGCGCCGCACTATTTATGGTGGCAACCAGATAATTGGTTCCCACACCCCAATAATTATGATTATTGATA
>JADLFY010000015.1 GCA_020849575.1 Candidatus Peregrinibacteria bacterium | reverse complement strand
TCTTTTTGCTCAGACATTTCTAATCACGATATTTAGCAATATTGGCCAGTCTCTCTCTCATCAACATTATTCTTAATTCCTGTTTGAGCTTTTCAGCCGATACCGAATCCGTAGATTGGGCCAACATTTCCTCAGCTTTTTTACGGGCTTCCATAGCCTGTTCCAAAGCAATTTGTTCAATGTTTTCCGCTGTATCAGCCAGCACAGTAACTTTGTTATTGTTGACCTCCAGATATCCCCCTGCCACAAAAATAGTCATTTCCTCTTTATCAACATTGGTGACACGCAATCCGCCGATATCCAGCTTGGCAATCATAGCACGATGCCCAGTCAAAATTCCAACCTCACCAGTCACAGTAGGCACAGACAAAGCTATGGCTTTGCCCTGGAATATTGCATTTTCCGCAGTAATTACGCTTAGATCAAACATTATTTATTGAGAGATTGTTTAGCTTTTTCATGTTTTTCGAGGGCCTGCTCGATAGTACCAACCAGGTAGAAATCAGTTTCATTCAAATGATCATATTTACCTTCCAGAATTCCTTTGAAGCCACGAATTGTATCTTCCAGTTTTACATATTGACCGGAAATATTGGTAAATTGTTCAGCTACATAGAATGGCTGAGAAAGGAAATTCTGAATTTTTCTGGCCCGATTTACCAGCATCTTATCATCTTCAGAAAGTTCATCAATACCCAAAATGGCAATGATATCCTGTAAATCTTTGTATCTCTGCAAAACCATCTGTACACCACGAGCCACCTTATAATGTTCTTCACCAACGATATTGTAATCCAATTGACGTGAAGTTGAATCCAACGGATCTACCGCCGGATAAATACCTTTTTCAGTCAAAGCACGGGAAAGTACAATAGTTGAATCAAGATGGGAGAAAGTTGTAGCAGGAGCCGGATCAGTCAAATCATCTGCCGGTACATAAACTGCCTGAACAGAAGTGATAGAACCATCTTTGGTTGAAGTAATTCTTTCCTGCAGCGCACCCATTTCAGTAGCCAGATTTGGCTGATAACCCACAGCTGAAGGCATACGGCCCAGCAAAGCAGACACTTCTGAACCAGCCTGTGAGAAACGGAAAATATTATCCACAAAAAGCAGGATATCGCGTTTTTCCTCATCACGGAAATATTCGGCCATAGTTAAACCGGATAAAGCCACACGAAGACGTGCTCCTGGTGGTTCATTCATTTGTCCAAACACCAGAGCGGTTTTGTCAATTACACCGGATTCCTTCATTTCCATCCAGAGATCATTACCTTCACGGGTACGTTCACCCACACCCACGAAAACAGAATAACCTCCATGTTCAGTAGCAATATTACGGATCAATTCTTGAATCAAAACGGTTTTTCCCACACCGGCACCTCCGAATAAACCAACCTTACCACCTTTGGCAAAAGGACAAATCAAATCGATAACCTTCAGCCCCGTTTCAAAAATTTCCACACTGGAAGACTGATCAACAAATTTTGGAGTAGGTCGATGAATTTCCCATTTATGTTTGGATTTGATCTCGCCCAGACCATCAATAGCCTGACCGGTTACATTAATCAAACGCCCCAGTACAGCTTCACCAACCGGTACTTCAATGGATTTACCGGTAGCTACCGCTTCCATACCTCTATACATACCATCAGTGGAATCCATCGCTACACCACGCACCTGATTGTCACCCAATTGCTGCTGAACTTCGACAACCAGCATTTTGCCATCAATATTCACCTCAACTGTTTCCAGAATTTTTGGCAATTGTCCAGCTGCAAACTCAAAGTCTACTACTGGCCCAATTATCTGAGTTACTTTTCCTTTATGCATATTTAGTTATTAAGTTGATTATTTTTATAAATAAATTTAAGTGCAGCTTTCCTGCAACACAGTTACTGAACACCACCGACAATTTCCAGAATCTGCGTGGTGATCTTGGTCTGACGGGTTTTATTGTATTCCAGAGTCAAATTAGCCACAATTTCCTTGGCATTATCAGCAGCCTTGTGCATAGCCATCATACGGGCAGAATGTTCAGAAGCAGCTGACTCGAGTACTGCCTGATAAACAGTAGTATCAACAAAACGATGTAACAATTCATCCAGCAACAGCTGTTTTTCACCTTCAAAAATATAGTCAGCTTTCATTAATGGGCCATCAGCTGTGAAATCCAGCTCGGGTTCTACTGGAAGCAGTTTTTCAATTTTCGGCTTCTGCGTAGCAGTAGAAATAAATTGACTGTAAATCAGATAAACTTCATCCAGATTTCCAGCTAAATATTCTTCTACCACAGCTTCGGAAACACCCACTGTATCAATAAATTTTGGTGAATTAGCCATATTTACAAAATCACCCTGAATAGACTGCCCGATTCTCTGCATGGCCTGACGAACTTTTTTACCAACTGTTATTACAGATCTACCAGCCGCGCCATCGTCACTGAATTTTTCCAGAGTAGTTTTAATGATATTGGCATTGAAAGCTCCACAAAGACCTCTGTCCGCACTCACCAGAATATATCCCACTTTTTTTGAACTGCCTTTCATACGCATTGGCGCATCCAAAAAAGCATGTTTGAGACGCGGTTCACTGGAGTAAATCAGATTATAAAGAACTTCTCTCAGCTTGGACAAATAAGGACGTCCCGCCAAAGCCTGTTGCTGGGCTTTTTTCATTTTTGAAGCAGCCACCATTTCCATTGCTCTGGCAATTTTCTGGGTCGATTTAATCGACTTGATTCTAATTTTTAAATCTCTAAGTGATGCCATTTAATTAATTATTTAGCTGCTGACCAATTTTTTTTGAATTCACTGATTGCACCTTTGAGTTCTGCTTCGAGTTCCGGAGTAAATTTGGCTGCCGTAGCCAGAGATTCCTGTAAACTCTTTTCCTTCTCATCCAGATATTGATAGAGTTTATTTTCAAATTCATTAACTTCTTTAACTTCAACATCATCAAGCAAACCACTGTTCAGGGCATAGATAATGGCAATCTGTTTGGCTACTGGAAGCGGATTATATTGAGGTTGTTTCAAAACTTCTACCGCTCTCTGTCCTCTCTCCAGCTGTGCTTTGGTCTGGGCATCCAAATCTGAACCCACCTGGGCAAAAGCTTCCAATTCTCTGAATTTGGCCAAACTCAAACGCAGATTACCGGCAACTTTTTTCATCACTGGCACCTGGGCTGCACCACCTACGCGGGATACTGAGATACCGGCGTTTACTGCCGGACGTTTACCAGCATAGAAAAGTTCAGTTTCCAGGAATATCTGACCATCAGTAATGGAAATTACATTGGTTGGAATATAGGCAGACACATCATTGGCCTGAGTTTCAATCATGGGCAAAGCAGTGATTGAACCTCCTCCAATTGCATCAGACAGACGGGAAGATCTCTCCAGTAAACGTGAGTGTAAATAAAACACATCACCAGGATAGGCCTCACGTCCAGGAGGTCTACGCAATAACAAAGAAACTTCACGATAGGCCCAGGCATGCTTGGACAAATCATCATAGATAATCAAAGCATCCTTGCCTTCATACATAAAATATTCAGCCATTGCACAACCAGTATAAGGAGCAATGAAATTCAGGGCCGCTGCGTCCGAAGCACCGGCTACAATTACTGTCGTGTATTCCATAGCACCGGTTTCCTGTAATTTGTTTACTACAGTCGCAATAGTTGATTGCTTTTGGCCGATAGCTACATAAAAACAATGAACATTCTGTCCTTTTTGATTAATAATTGTATCCACAGCAATAGCTGTTTTACCGATTTGACGGTCACCGATAATCAATTCTCTCTGTCCACGGCCAATCGGAATCATGGCATCGATAGCCTTGATACCAGTTTGGAGAGGAGTAGATACTGATTTTCTATTAATAACACCTTCCGCTTTATGTTCAATCGGACGGAATTTTTTTGATTTAATCGGACCTTTTCCATCTACCGGCTGACCCAAAGCATTTACCACACGACCAACCAGCTCCGGTCCCACAGGCACTTCCATGATTCTGCCAGTACTCTTGACCAAATCACCTTCTTTCAAATCCTGACCTTCACTGAACAAAATACAGCCAACTGTATCCTGGGCCAGGTTAATTGCCATTCCATAAGACGGGCCTGGAAGTTCAATCATTTCACCCATTTTTACATTATTCAGACCATTCACCTGAACTACACCATCACCCACCAGGGCGATCACACCCGTATCAACGGTTTCAGGTTTGAAATTGAGATTTTCCAGCTGTTCCTGGAGATATCCGGTAATTTTTTTCGAGTCTAGCTTCATATTTGATAATTAAATTTAATTATGTTCACCAATCAATTCCCGCTTCAATACGTCCAGCTGACCACGCAGGGAATAATCAGTCAGCAATCCATTTTTATAAATTTGTATGCCCCCAATCAAATCAGCATTCACCTGATAGGTGACATGGGCTTTGTTTTCCTTACCAGCAAGTTTTTTTTCTAAATCAGTTTTTTCCTGATCAGCCAGTTCTCTGCTGCTGGCTATAACAAAATCGGTAATACCAGCCGCTTCAAAATAAAATCTCTGATAAGCTTTGCGAATAGGACTCACCAATTTGAGCTGTCTATTCGCTACAATCAAAACAAGCATGTTCAGCACTCCATCATCCAGGAATTTTCCAAAGGCTGCCCGTACCACTTCCTGTACTCTGGAAATTTCCATTCCGGCCACCAGAGCCAGCATCTGATACACTTCTTTATCGCTAAACACCATTTCCAGCTCTCTCAGCTGTTCAAAGAATTCAGCGGTTTTATCCTGCTTTTGAGCAAGCTTATGAAGAGCTTTAGCAAATTTGATATGTA
>JADLFY010000014.1 GCA_020849575.1 Candidatus Peregrinibacteria bacterium | reverse complement strand
CACATGCGCATCCAAATTATACAAGTAGGCAAAACCAAACACCAATTCATTACCGCAGCTGAACAGGAATACTCCAAAAGGCTTTCACCATGGGCCGACCTCAAAATCATCACTCTCAAAGAATCTTCCACCGACTCCACCTCCGAGCACGCCCGCCAAAAAACCAAATCAGCTGAAGCTGCCAAAATCCTTGAAGTAATACCCAAAGACAGCTTTGTCATAGCCCTTGATGAAACCGGAAAACAATTCACCTCCGTGGAATTTGCTGAAAAAATCAACCATCTCAAAGATTTTCAGGGGGCCAATCTGACTTTTATCATTGGAGGGCCTTTTGGCCTGGCTGAAGAAGTGAAAAAACAGGCCAGCCTGCTGCTCAGTTTTTCCAAATTTACTTTCACTCACGAAATGATTCGGGCACTTTTGCTCGAACAGCTTTATCGTGCATTTACTATAATTTCCAACAAAACCTATCACTACTAAAATGCTCAAAAAATGGATTTTTGCCATTGGCCTAATTACCCTGGGGGTATTAGCCTGTGTACTGATTCTTCAGGAACAGCCGGTCAAAACCGATTTACTTAATGGGCCAAAAACCTATTTTCAGACTGACCGTATTATTCACACAGCCATTCTCAGCCAGAAAAAAACGGGCGTTCCCGAACTGGATCGACAGGACTTGGAAAGGGCTACTCTCAGCCTTTTTACCAAATTAAAAGCCGATCAGAAATACTCTCAAATTATTGCCATTTACGACCCCTCTTATCCAAAAACTGATCACGATCTTTTTGAATCTCAGGCCAGACATGATTTTCCTGAAACCAAATATTCAGCCATTTATCCTGAAGCGTCAACTACTGAAACTGATCTCTTCAATCAATTACCCCAAGATTCCTCCACACTTTATCTCCTCCATTCTTACCTAAATTACACTGATACACATGAGGATTTAGCCGGTTTCCAAAAAGCCCATTACAAAAACAGTTTTGACCATCCCAGCAAAGCTGCTTTACTCAGTCTTCCTTATACCAATACCGCTGGCCTCAAAGCTGTTTACCAGGTTTCCAAAACCCTCAATTCTCTCAAAGCTTTACCAACTCTCGAAGACAATACCTATCAATATCAGATCAAGTTTCTTACTGACGGATCGGGCCAGCCTACTCAAATTGCCCATCTGGTTTTCTTTGGTGATATGATGCTGGGACGTCAGGTCAGACAATTAATGGATGCCAATTCACTGGATTATCCTTTCCAGAAACTCGATCAGTCTTTTCTCCAATCCAATGATTTGTTAATTGCTAATCTGGAAGGTCCTATCGCCGAAAAAGCAGTCAAAACCTCCAAGGCTATTGCTTTCCGTTTCCTGCCTGATATTGCTCCGCTACTGTCCAAATATTCTTTTGATGCCCTCTCCCAGGCCAACAATCACGCCTATGATATGGGTACGGCCGGCTTCACCGACACCACCCGCTATCTCCGCGACCAGAACATTCTTCCTTTTGGCGACGCCCGTTGAGTTACCGATGCTTCCGCCGGCCTCTTCGAAATTCATGGCCAGAAAATTGCTTTACTCGGTCTCAATCACACCGATTTCAAGCTTGATCTGAAAAAAGCTACAGATCAAATCACTGCGCTTCATGACCAGGGCTACCAAGTCATTCCTTTTATTCACTGGGGAGCAGAGTATCAGCATCAGCCCACCACTGAGCAAATCAAATTCGCCCATGCTTTTGTTGACGCGGGTGCTTTTGCCGTAGTAGGTATGCATCCACATGTAGTAGAAAGCGTCGAAATTTACAATCATGCGCCCATTTTTTATTCTCTTGGCAATACCATTTTTGATCAGAATTTCAGTCAGGACACCCAGGAGGGATTAACTTTGGCTATGGAAATTTCACCTGAGAAATTAAGCATCATTTTGTTGCCAATCAGAATTGAACGCAGTCAGCCCAGACTGATGACACCCGCTGAACGCACTGACTTTCTCGTCAATAAATTAGCCACCTGGTGGAGATATGATGATCAGGAAATAAAAGCTCAAATTGAAAAAGGGAAAATTGTAATAAATTTGGCAAAGAATTGATTTATATAAATGAACACCCTAAATTAAAGGCAAAGTTCCAAAACAAATTACATTTTAAGCAATAGTGAAAATGAATAAGAGTAAGTTCGTTCTGGCCCTCGTATTAACCGCCTTCATGCTTGCTGGATGCCAAGATAATGGACAACCCGAGCATCCTCTCAATACTGATGGAAGAAAATCCAATTCCAATCAGGAAGTCAAAAAACCAATGGAAGAAGTTTTACCGGTACTCAAGGTTACCAAGGGACCCGATCATTCAGAGTTAAAATTACGCAGCCAAACTTCCCGCTATTTAAATCCGGATCAATCCGTTCTGGAAATCACTCTCAGTAGTTCCCAAACTGCTTTCTGCAAAAATGAATCACCTGCACTTCAGGAAGGGGAGGCCGAATTAAAAATTACCGTTAAAGGCCAAAAAGCTATCGTCAAAGAAGATCTTGCTCTAAACAAAGATCTGGAAATCAATGCTGTCTACAAAACCTCTGCTGGCGAAATTATGATTAGTGGAGATCAATTCAAATCTCTGAATATTTCCGATCTGAATGCGGCAATTCTACGTGGAAATCTCCAAATTTCTGCCAAGGATTTTGCTGTAGAAGGAGAGTATTTCACCGCTATCTGCAAATAGGCGAAGACAAAACGTTGACATAGGGAAATAAGGTTGTAAAATAGGGCCTCTATTAAACAACCTTATTTTTAAATGGGTAAAGATTTAGAAGTAAAAGCCAACTCCGAAGCTGCTCCGTCCGCAACCATTGCTGTTGAAACAGAGCATAATCAGTTTCAAATGCCTGTACTGGATCAGCACGATGCTGCCCTGGTCCGCGCTGCCTTGAGAGATCCAGGGGCATTGTATTTTTATGATCATAATTTTCTGGGAAAATTTCTAATCAGAAAAAATATCTGTACCCATCCAGTCATTAGGGAAAAAGAAAAATTCGCCAAAAAACTGGAAAAACTCCAGGCCCAATTCCTTCTGACCGGCTTGGCCGATTCTCCCTCTGCTGCCACCAAATTGGCTCAATCTGAACCTGATTTCCAGCCTAAAAATGAAGATCAAATTACTCTGGAATGTTCGCTAGATCGGGCCATTGATGCAGTTGTCACGAATTCAATTTATTCTAACCAATATGAGAATTTACTCAGGCATGATTTCCAGGAAGAATTTGAAAATCAAATGGGCAGCCTTCGTGATACCACCAAGCTGGAAGCTTTGAGAGCTGTTTTTCCTGAACAGTTAAATGAAAGACAATATGTTTTTCTCCGTGATCAGTTTTTGCCCGCAGTGGTCTCTGGTTCTTACAGTTCGATATTTGATCTGCTGCAGATTTTTCATCAGGATAAAAACTGGGATTTAGCTATTCAGAAAATTATGCGTGCTTTGGGTCCCAAACTTTTTGCCAATCAAAAATTTCAGTCTGCTGTCACTCAGGGATTGATCAAAACTTTGGTACTCAAAGGCGAACGGTCATTTTTTAGTTTTGCTGAATATCTCAGCAAACTTGGCTTAAATTTACATGAAAACCGTTTGAATAATGTCCCCGCAGAATTTATCTCTCGACAGCTGGAAACCGTTTGGAAGCGTGATCCTCACCGTTATTATGATGTTATCGATATTCTGCTTATTAACGGACTTACTACTAGTGAAGCATTGACCCGTGATCAAAAAGTCAAATTGCGAACCTTACAATTCCTGCTCTATTCATTCCGTCAAAATAAATTCCGTAATGCTGCCCGTGAGGCTGTTTCTCTGATTACCGAAACCCTGCAACTGCATAGTCCGGATGATTTAATTCCGGCCCGTGAACGTGTTTTGTGGATGGAATATCGCCAAATCTGCCTGCAGCTCAATCAGCAGGTTGATCCTGAATTACAGCATCTTTATCGTCAGGGAAGAATCAGCCGTTTCGGCGGGCACGACGAGGATTAATAAACTGGTCAAATCTTGGTCAATACTTTAAAATCTGACCAAATTAAATTTTATGACTGAGACTACCCTACGTCCCCAGAAACTACGTCGCAATTTCTATTTAATGTTTTGGACAAATGCTTTTTTGAATGTGAAGTTAATTGCCATGATTGCCACGGTTTTTTATCTGCACCGTGGCTTGACCAATACCGAAATTTTCTACACTTCAATTGTCTGGGCCATAGTAATGATTATTCTGGAAATGCCTTCCAGTTATTTGGCCGACAAATGGGGCAGGAAAAAACTCATCATCACAGGTTGCCTGCTAAATATCTGTACTCTATTGGTTTATCTGTTTTCCTGGGGTTTTTGGTTAAATGCTTTGGCCGTGGCTTTTTTGGCCGCCTCTTTTGCCGCTTTCAGCGGTACTGATGAGGCGCTGATTTACGATACTGGCAAAGAGCTTGGCCAGGGCAAAGAAAGTTTCAAAAATCTGGGTAAATTTTATGCTGGTAATCGGGTTTTCAAAATATTTACACCCATTATAGCTACTTTCATTGCCCAGGATTTAAGTGCTGATCAATTTAATTTGCTGATTTATCTGGATATAGCTACTGTCCTGATTGCTTTGTTTATGGCTATCAAATTGACTGAGCCAAATCATTTTATGGATGTGGAAAAAATGGAAAAAGGTGTTTTTAAAGATGCCGCTCATCTGCTCGACATGCATCCGGAAATGAAAAAGGCCATGCTCAGCCGGACACTGATTTTTATTTCTGGTTTTATTGTCTGGAGAATTCAACAGGATTATTTTCTGGATTTGGGTTTGAGTTTACTGATAGTGGGAATTTTTTGGGGATTAACTCAGTTAATTGTCTATCTGGTTACCAGCGGCTTGCACAAATTGGAAAAAAGCAATACCGTAACTCGTTTAATTAATTTATTTAATCTGCTCTACCTTTTCTTGTTGGGTCTCTTCGTATTTTTTGGTTTCAATTGGGTCTATCCACTTTTACTCTTGGCTTTGAATTGTCTTTTTCAGGCGGTCGAAGCTATTCGCTGGCCCATCTATTCCTATTATTTCAACGAAAAATCTGCTTCTTACAACCGTGCCACGACACTTTCCCTTACCAGCCTCTTGAAAAGTCTTTTGGACATACCTTTACTTTTCCTGGCCGCTCTGCTGGTCAGTTATGATACCCGTTATGTCTTTGTTCTGGCTCTCGTACTAGCTATAATCGTTTATTTTTCTACTCTGCTCAAACCTTTGCCCAAATAGGTCTAAACTGCTTTCATCCAAGCCAAAATCATGTTATAATAATAGGATTTCATAAATATAGACCATGAAAATCCATTTTTGGGGAGCAGCCAGAGAAGTAACCGGCTCCCGTCACATACTCGAAGTTAATGGTAAACGTATTCTGCTTGATTGCGGTATGTTCCAGGGCAGACGTAAAGATGCTGAAGTCAAAAACAAAGACTTTGGTTTTGATCCAAAAACTATTGATGCAGTTATTCTCTCTCACGCTCACATTGATCACTCTGGTTGTCTGCCTCTTTTGGTTAAACAAGGCTACAAAGGTCCAATTTACAGCACTTTCGCTACCCGCGATTTGTGTAATTTCATGTTGATGGACTCGGCTTTCATTCAGGAAAAAGACGCCGAATATATGAATAAAAAACGTCGCAAACAGGGATCTACAGCCCCTTTGGTTGTACCTCTCTACGATTCCAAAGATGCCCAACAGGCTCTCTGCCAATTCTATGGAGTGGGTTATGAAACTGCCTTTGTGGTAACAGATGGTGTGGTGTGTTCTTTCTATAATGCCGGCCATATTCTGGGTTCTTCACTGATCCATTTGATTATCAAAGACAAAACTTCCAAAAAAACTTATCGTATTGCCTTTACCGGCGATCTTGGCCGCAAAAATTTACCTATTCTCCGCGACCCTACTCCCATGCCTCCTACCGAATATCTGATTACCGAATCAACTTATGGTAATCGTTTTCACGAATCCATGCTGGACGCCAGCGCCAAACTCAAAGAAATTGTCAATCGTGTCGCCAATCGCGGTGGTAAAATCATTATT
>JADLFY010000013.1 GCA_020849575.1 Candidatus Peregrinibacteria bacterium | reverse complement strand
GAATAGATTCACGTTCAATCCGCATCTTTTCTTCCAGTGAAATTTCCCCGGGAATATAATCCATATTAATCAGTTCTGGCAATTCATGCACCAGTAACTGAGTACGTAAAGCAATTCTCTCAATATCAAAACCGTTCACATTGACTGCCTGTGCGGCCAAATCCAGTTTGGCTACATGTTGACAGGCATTTTCACGTGCACCATCCTCATGCACATCTCTCACTACCCATCCACGTCGCTCATGTGTCAGGCCAGCCAGAATCGGCGTAATTTCCCGTGGCAACCCCACTTCTTCCACTCCCTTGGCAATCACCATCATTGGATCAGGATACAATTTCATTTTCAGATAATTACTTGATAAGGCTGATAATTTTTTCCTTTGAGCACCGCATCAATCTGTTCAGGAGTAACTTTGCTCAAACTTTGTCTCACACTATCACGAAATTTCCAAACATTCGGGACTGTCTTCACTTGCGGATAGACATCATCATAAAGCTGATATAAAACCACTTTCATAATCCAATCATACATCTCTGGCCAGACTTTAGCATAAATCAGCGGACAACCACGGAGTTTTTCCGGCGATTCAGGTTCAACCATTTTTGCCAGCCTTTCAGCCCTCTCCAAACAATCAGGAGTCATACTCAAACTATTTTTCTCCAAATCCAATTCGAAACAACTCTCATCAATTCTGGTAAAATTATCCAGCAAAACCTGTTTCCTCATGGACTTAAAACAGGTCCCATTATTTCTCAAATCATATTTATTTAAAAATCGCCCCAATGAACTGTCACTCAGATCCATTAGTCCTATAGTCAGAGCATATCCACCAGTCCAGGTATTTTGCATAATCTGCATCAGCAAACGCAACAAATCCTTACTAGCCAAATATGCGCGGAATTTTTCTTCTACCTGTTCAGCTGGAACCTGTTTTTCAATTTTTCGCAAAACCATTCTGAAAAATCCCAGACTAAATCTGAACAAATCACCAGCAGCCGGTATATCCACATCCTGCAACCCTCTTTTTTCATTAACAGCCATACCTTTTCTGATTGTCTGAGCAAAAAAACTCTGATCACCATTACCCAAAAACATCTCCAAACTTCCGGCAGCAAAAAGCTTTTCCCAGGCATTCAGGCTCTGTCCAATCCCATTGGCCACCAGTTTATGCCAAAAAAATTCATCCCTGGCCACTTTATCGGCCAATATCCGCTCTTCCTTCATGGCTTCCCAAAGGAAATTAATAATCAAACTTTCCAGGGCAAATTTAGCATCAATACCATTACTACCCTGATCCACCATGGCCATTTGACGTTCCACCACTTCGCTATCATCACTCATCAGCCCCTGCCGGGCCTGGCTAACCATACCAATCCTGTTAATCGAATCAGTAAATTTTGCCAAACTGCCGCTGAATGGACAGCCTTTCTTCCCCTCCATAACTTTCGCTTGTTTATATATTTATAAAGGTTGACCTGAAGCCAATCTTTTGAAGTTATTACCTTATCACATTATCCACAAAAGTCAAAATCACCAATCACCATAAAATTACTTTCGAGGCAGTGCCAATAGTCAGGAATCTCTCAAATTTAGAGTTTTACTAGGAAAAAACTCAAAAGAGCGTAGTTAATTTGCTATTTTACAAGGCGTCAAGAAATTATTTTTGAGACAGTATGAACAATACAGCGAAAAAATAATTTTGCAGACAACAAAGTAAAATACAAATTTACAATGCTGTTCTGTAAATGGCCTTGGACGTCAACACATACATAGTATTGGTATCCTTATCAACATAAATATCCTTCAGATCAGTTAACTCATCAAAGATGTATTGTCCGGTATAAACCGCCCCACCAGTTCTATCATCTTTGACATAAACCAATACACGATTTTCACCTGGTTCAAGTACAAAAATCTGGGACATATCAACTTCAGTGAAAATCTTGGTTGGTGAAGTCACAGCCTTAACCGGTTGTTTCTTGATCGGGAAATCTTCTTTATTACCCTGGAATAATTTGGTTATATAGCCATCTTTATTCAAGACATAAACATTACCATCTATGGCCATATCAATGCCTTCTTTCAAATCCACATTGGTGGCATAGGCCTGGGCACCATCAAATTGATCACGGCGTCTGGTATATCTCCAGATCTGACTTCCATCCGGATCAAGAATATAGATTTTGTTGCTATAAGCCTTGATGGCATTACCTTTTTTGAAATTGGTATCAGTGGTTGAAAGAAAAGCTACGCGATCATCCTTGTATTCAAGAACTTTTCCACTCTCCGTAAAGAACAACACTGAATCCTTATCATCATAATTCACCGCAGAAATAACTTTTTCATTATCATCAATAGTCAATGGATCACCAACCTGATCAAGTAAAATCGGATAAAGAGCATTATATTCGTAGGCATAGAGCTTATCCTTTTCATTAATCAAACCAAGTGCATTAACATTGGCACGCTTTGCTGAAAGATCTGCCATCATTTCCATCTTCGGATGCATTACTCCATCCAATTTATCTCTGGTATCCATAATCATATCCAGCAGTTCACGGGCCTTATCTTTGTGGAAACCACTATTCAAAACAGTAATAGCCTTTTGTTCAGCGTCATTGAGCATTTCACCAGCTCTGTCCTTATCAAATTGGCCGGTAGTCACAGCAGAATTAATCTGTTCACGAATCTGAATCAAATCACTCGCCAGAGTTTGTACTCTCTGATCTTCATCACCCTTAGCCCGGAGCCACCAAACCCCCAAAGTCAGGAATATCACCAATGCCACTATGGCAATCAAAATTTTGTCCTTACCCCAATTACTAAAAGACCATTTATTTCTGTCTCCACGATCAGCTGAATTACTACCCAATGAATCCCAACGTGTTTTGATACCAGACATAGCTTTGGAAACATGTCCTTTCACTTTTTC
>JADLFY010000012.1 GCA_020849575.1 Candidatus Peregrinibacteria bacterium | reverse complement strand
TTCGTTACTCAAAATAATCATCGGGCGGATATCCGAACTGATTTTTTCCAGGGTTTCTGTGTAAAAGTTTTTGTATAATTCGTCATCGGTAAGTGGTTTGATTTTGTCCAATTCTTCGGCGGTTTTGGCACGAAGTATGGCGGTTTTTACTCTTTCATCGTCGGCAGTTCTTGCTTCTTCCTGATTGTAAATCAAAGGGACAATACGATCGGCTACCAGTTTTTTTTCTTTGATTAAAGTGGGGTCGGCATAAAGCAGATCGAGAGTAGAGTTGGTAGCCACGCGAACATTTTCGCCAGAGGCATAGTCCTTGATAAAAATTTCTCCGCGATGGGCTGGTAATTCACTATAACCATAATGTTCTGAAGCGGCCGCCTTGGCATAGTGATCGTGGGCCAAAACCTGTAATTGGAAGAGGCGGCCGATAATTAAACCCGTGAAAACGACAGTTATAGCAAAAAATACTTTGAATCTGTCGAATTCCAATCGACCAAATAGCGGGTTCTTGCGTGAATTGTGTGGTGAGCGATAGTGCATTTGGTAATACGGGGATTTTGAGCTATTATTCTAGCGCTTTTTATGTACTAAAGGAAGTATAAAATATGGTCAAGAAGACAAAATTGAAAAATGGTTTGAGAATGGTCACAAAAGTGTTGCCAAATACCCAGTCTGTCACTGTACTAATTCTGGTGGGGGCGGGTTCCCGTTATGAAACCAAGGAAATTAACGGTATTTCGCATTTTTTGGAACATATGTTCTTTAAGGGAGCGAAAAAGTATAAAAATACCAAGGAAGTATCTGAGGCGATTGATTCGGTAGGTGGAGATTTCAATGCTTTTACCGGAAAAGAATATGCCGGTTATTATGTCAAAGTGGCGGCAGATCAATTGCAGGTGGCTTTGGACGTGTTGGCCGATATGCTGATTGATTCCAAATTTGATCCGGCGGAAATTGATAAGGAAAGAGGAGTAATCCTGGAAGAATATAATATGTATCAGGATACACCGATGTATCAGATTGGTTGGGATTTTGAAAAACTGATTTTTGGGGATCAGCCACTCGGGTGGGATCAGGTTGGTACCAAAGAATTGATTGCCGGAGTTACCCAGGAACAGTTTTTGAAATATTTGCATGAGCTCTATACGCCTGACAATACAGTGGTAGCGGTGGCTGGGAATTTCGATGAGGCCAAATTGGCTGCTGAAATTGAAAAGCTGTTTAAATTCTCAGAAAAACGCCAGAAAAAAAGCTACGATTTCGCTAAATTTAACGAATATCATCCCGAACGCCGGGCCTGGTTGCGTAACAAAAAAACTGAACAGGCTCATGTGGTACTGGGCTTTCCAGGATATGCTGATGATTCGGAAAATCATTATGCGGCTAGGTTGCTCGCTGTAATTCTGGGAGGGAATATGAGTTCGAGAATGTTTTTGGCGGTGAGAGAGGCTCAGGGGTTGGCTTATTATATCAGTACAACCACCGATGAATATCGGGATGCCGGGACTATTTCTACTAATGCCGGCGTATCTGTGGACAGAATTGATTTGGCTATTACTTCTATTATTGAGCAGTATAAATTGGCGGCAGAGGCTGGTGTAACAGCCAATGAATTGGCCAAAGCCAAGGCTTATCTGAAAGGTAAAATCGTTTTACGTCTGGAGGATTCTGAGGAATATTCCCATTTGATTGGAAAGTATGAATTGCTCCAGGACAAAGTAGTTGGTTTGGAAGAATTGATGAAACATCTTGATGCGGTGACTCTGGATCAGGTCAATCAGGTGGCCCGTGAATTATTCAAAGAGGATAAATTGAGATTGGCAGTGATTGGTCCTTATGAAGATGAAAAACACTTTGAGGAATTATTAAAATTTTAAAACCCAAATTACGATGAAAAAATTACTGATTACTTTTTTATTATTGGCTGTATCGGGGACTCAGGCATTGGCTTTGAATCCACCTGATGATCAACAGATGCAAAGTCCATTTACTGATGTAAACTGGGGTGATGAATATTTTGATGCACTGAACTATCTGAAGAAAGAAGGGATTGTAGCTGGGTATGCGGATGGAAGTTTTAAGCCTTTCCAAACCATTAACCGGGTAGAATTTACCAAAATTATTGTGGAAGCGGATGGTTATGATGCGGCCAAAGGACCTTTTGATATGAGTTCGGCTGCAGATTTGAATTTTAAGGATTTGGAAGATGGAGTGTGGTATGTGCCTTATCTGCGTGAGGCCAAAAACAAGGGTTTGATTGGTGGTTATCCAGATGGAACTTTTAAACCGTCTCAGAAAATCAATTTTGCCGAAGCGGCCAAAATTATTGTTGTCTCTACAGGTGGAGATTTTGCCGGAGCGGGATATGCACCAGAAGACTGGTATCACAAATATGTAAATGTGCTGGAAGAAAAACATGCTATTCCCAGAACAATTGGTGGTTTTGATCAAGAAATTACCCGTGGAGAAATGGCTGAAATGATTTATAGACTGCGTACTGAAAATGAAGGTAAGCCAAGCAATGGTTATGCTGATCTTGCTGCGCCCAAAGGTTATCTGGAAGGAAGTCTGAGCTATCCTTCAATAGGGGTGCCGGTTAACATGATAATTTGTGCCGATAAAACTGAGGAGGTGGTGACTTATTGTACTTACAACCATATTGTTAGTGATAAGTATCTCTATGGCGTTGGCTATAGGCTGGCGGTGCCAGCCGGGCATTATAAAGTTTATGCCTATGTCGATACTCTTTATGGCAGTTATTCAGAATTTGTTACCTGCGGCATGGACGCCAGTCATTGTACTTCCCATGAGCCAGTAGAAGTGAAAGTGGAAGTGGGCAAAACTGTGAAGGACATCGATACGGCTGATTGGTATCATAATTAAGAGGGCTAAAGAGAAGCATAATTGAGAGAGTGGAGTTGACTGTTTTGTAGATTTGTTTTAGAATTAACTCTTCTTTTGATTGGAGTCTGAATTTCAGGTCTCGAATCAAAAAGGTGTTCTCAACATTTGGATTGCTAACAAGGAAGGTGTCGAAAAATGCATGATTGGTTTTTTCAGGTGTCGGCTTTGAAGCTGAACCGAATGGAATTCTGTGATGCTGTTGTACAGCGGATCAGAGCGGAGATCAGTTCTCAGGAGATGGGAAGGGTAGTGATGCCCTTTATCGGTTTCTGGGGAGGTGCAACTTATGCGGCGACGGCTCTGAGGCTGTCGATGTGTGCTGAGACTTCTTTCAACCCTTTTACTGTCGAGGTTGAGAGGTATGAACTGAAGGATTTGGATGATATTGATAACAGCTCTCTCCAGGAGTATACGCGTCTTGAAGATGCTATACACTTCTGGGGAGCGGAAAATATCCGAATGGTCAAGATTCCAGTTGAGCAGGAACAGCTTGGACATCAGGATATTCTGGCGGCGTTTTTGAGCGCCCAACTGAGAAACTGGCATCCTCTGGCTGTGGGGTTTCGACTGCTTGGTTTGCCCAAGCTGACTTTGGAGATCAAGGAGAAGAAACTGGTGATTGAAAATGTCCCGGCTTTCAACTTTGCCGGTGAGGAAATCACCTGTCAGCTGAGTGGAGCCAATGATTGGCTGCGCTTTCTCAATCACACGGCTTACTGGACTTACAAGGAGTTGATGCTACGGCTCGGTAGAGTAAACAAGCAATCTTGATGTAGAGGTTGGGCCCACGGGTGCCCTCAGGCCGCACAGGCCCTTTAGCGGGTTTGGAGCGGTTTTTTCCAATGGGGGAGGGTGTGCGAAGAGGTTGATGACAAAATTGATGGCACTGATGTGGTCGGGAATTTAATCGTGATTTTCTGGTGAGAAATCAGCTGGTTTTCTGACGGGAATTTTTAAAGTGTTAATTTGACTAAGACCATTTAACCAAAAATTTTATGAAAATAGTCAAATCAATGCTAGCCGGTGTACTTGCTGCTGCGGTTTTTGTCGGTGCTGCCAGTGGTATAGAATATGTAAAGAAACAAGTACTGCCTGGAGAAAATCAAAATGGAAATTTGATTTTGCCGGACATTGCTATGGCGCAAACTCCTTCTGGAGCAGCAAATCCTATTTGCTATGATAATTATCAATCCTGGAATTCTTCGACTACTTATAAAACGGATGCGGATTGGTCGACCTGGTTTGCCAGTTCCCAGTTTCCAAACAGTGGTACTTCAAAAATTACTAATAATTTTGAAAGAGATATTAATGGTGATGGTTTGCCTGATTATATGTATGTTTATCATATATATAACTCTTCCTCTGGTTATAACTACAATCAGATGAGTGATTGTGTTTATCTAAGCAATGGTCATGGTTGGGATTTGGCTTATAGATGCTTTGTTATTAAGCCAAATACCAGTACTCCAGTAACCTATTACGGCAACTGTGCGGCGTAGTTTGGTGGGTCGGATTTATAAATTATAACCATTCTACTTATGTCCAAAAGATTGCTTGGACTGTTGCTGGCCGCGAGTGTGTCATTGACGGTTTTTGGTGCGGGGATAGCTAATGCCGAAGAGAAATCTCTGGATGAAGGATTTGAAGCAGAGCCCGAGGCTTCTAGCTATATACCTGGAGATGATATTGGTCATCCGGTTGATCCTGCAGAGAAGGAGGTGCTGCTAAAAATTGATGATATTGAGGTGAAATGGTCGGATTTGGATTTGAGTTCGGGCCAGTCGGCTTTGATGTCCTCCATGTCAGTCAATAATGATCCGCAGGTTTCAGGTCTGGTAAACAGCGATTTGACCTCTTTTCTGAAAAATTTGCAGGGGAATTATAAGACGGATTTATTTTCAGGGGCGGCAACTTTTTATTATCCATTGTGGG
>JADLFY010000011.1 GCA_020849575.1 Candidatus Peregrinibacteria bacterium | reverse complement strand
TTTTTTCAGATAATCACGAAAATCTTTTTCAAATTCTTCACTTTTGGAATATTGATGATTGATATCCATTCCCAGATAATCAAACTGCCCAAAGTTGGAAGATTTTTCCAGCGACATCACCACTTCCCCATAGCCATAATAGCTTGCACATAATGTCATCAAACACGATATATAAGCCGTAATCGGCACATGGCCATTCAGCGCACCTTTTTCATTTAGCTCAAATAGCAGAGGGTCTATTTGTCGGGAAACAATCAGTCTGGATTTGCCAATAATTTCGGCAGTTTGTCTGATCGGTTCTGAATCACGTAAAGAAAACAGCTCGAATTCTGCCTGCTCAGCTTTCATGATTTCCGCAGTCACAATGGAATCCTTTCCTCCACCTATCGCCACCAGTGCACCATTTCCAGCTCTTTCAGCCGCTTTTTCTACAGAGTCACCAATAGGAAATTTGATCAGCCCACGAAAATCAATTTTATTCTTAAAAAAGAATTCGCCCAATCCTCTTTCATAAACTTTTCTCCAGAATTCCGCCTGTTCTTCAGACAGATTCGCTCCGGCCATTTCAGCAGGTAAATAAGCCTTATAATAGCTGATACCACCAACTATCTCCAAAGCCTTTAAAGCCTTTTCAAAAGCCGGCCCGATTACGCCGGTTCTACCAGAAAAAGTCACAGGCATACTCAGTTTTTCGGTAAAAAAAACTTTTTTATCCAGACTATATTTCAATTCAATTTCCAGATTTTCGCCCTCGATTTTGTGCTTCGCACCCTCAAACCAAAATTTATCAAACTTTTCCATTCAAAAAATTTGCTAGAAATGTGCGCCTATATTAGCATAAAAACAACCAAATTCCACCATGAAACAGCTAAATACCCTGCTTACACCTTTCCGCAATCCTTACCTGCAAATCACTTTGATCGTTTTGCTGATTAATCTGGTTTTCTTTGTCGATCCCAGCTTGCTGCGCAAAGGCACCATGCTCAGATTTTCCTGGTTGGATGGCGTTCTGCTTTATTTAACAGATTTTGGTTTGTTGTTTTTCAGCATTCTTTTATCTGTTTCCGTCATCCTCAAAAAACACTGGAAATTACTTTTTCTGATTTTTTTGGCTTTAATTTTGAGATTTGAAATCAGCTATTTGTTAAAATTATTTTTTCAGACTCCCCGTCCCTATCTCAATCTGGACCTGGCCCAGATACCACTTACCCAGGCTGCGGGCTTTTCTTTCCCCAGTCTGCATTCAGCTTATTGTTTCGGTTTGATTCCTTTTATCAACAAAATCTATACCAGCAAAACCCAACGTTTTTTGGCTATTTCCATAGCCATCATTATTGCTTTCAGCCGGGCTTACCTGGGCGTACATTTCTTCTCGGATATTTTGGCTGGTGGACTGATTGGTTATGCTTTTTCCAAACTGGCTTTGTATGTGGAAGCTCGCTATCAATTTACCGACTGGTTTGTTGGTAATATCAAAAGCAAACTGGAATTGCGTCGTCAAATTGCCCATCTGGTCACTGGTATAGCGGTGGTTTTTCTGATCCATTTAAAATTATTAACTCCCAATTTACTGGTCTTTTTACTGATTATTGGTGCCGGTCTTTCGCTGTTACAAAAATATCGTCCGTCAGCTTTCATACATGAAATACTGATCAAATTTGAAAGAGAAGAAGATCTGAGAAATTTCCCGGGCAAAGGAGCGATTTTCCTGATGCTAGGTTCCTTGTTGGCTCTGCTGATTTTCCCCATCAACATAGCCAAAGGTGCCATTATGGTATTGGCTGTAGGTGATTCAATTTCCCATCTGGTTGGACGTTATTTCGGCAAAATAAAATTCCCTCTTAGTCAGAATAAAATGATGGAGGGAACAGTTTTCGCTATTGTTTTTTCTACTCTGGGTGCTTTGCTTTATGTCGATTTTACCAAGGCTTTTATTGCCAGTCTGATCGCCGTAGTGGCAGAAACTATTTATCCCGCCAAGCTGGCTAAATACTTCGATGATAATTTGCTCGTTCCTCTACTGGCAGGTGGAATTATGCTCTTTTTGAGCTGATTCCCACCTGATTTCTAATTTGCTTTAGCCCAGCATGGGAATAATGCTCAGATCCTCCATAAAGAAAATGCGAATCTGTCTTTTCATGCTTTCATCTGCCATTTGTTCAGGCAAATATCTGTTCAGCAGATAATCCAGGATATCTACTTCACTATCAATTTTATTGATTACGCTATTATGCATCAATTGATCTTTTAGGCTTTCGCCTACTTCATTGGCCCTGATCCAGTTGGAATTGTCACCACTGACAATATTTTTGCCGCGGCTATCCTTTTTAATCTTATAAAACATATTCTTGATAATTCTGTAATCCTGCAAAGTAAGCCCGGCCGGCAAGCCTAATTTAGTCCAGCCAAGGGCAACTTTTTTCATAATTGCTTTAACTTTTGGCCATAAATCTTTTGTTTCTACAGCCTCCAATGCGGCTTCTCTATCAAACTTGGATTTAAGCTCTAATTCAAGGTCTTCTATATGCCGTTCATTTAAGTTTTTCATATATTCTAATTACAAATTAAGGCGTATAATAACACCATTTGAGATATTTGTCTAGTCTCTTCAATTTTAGCATGTATGAATTTACCAAACTACTGGAATTCAATTACCCAATAGATCCTTTCAGGATAGTATTGACTTTCCCATAATAATATAGAAAATGCTTCTTCGAAATAATAAAAAACCCTATGA
>JADLFY010000010.1 GCA_020849575.1 Candidatus Peregrinibacteria bacterium | reverse complement strand
TTTTTTCAGATCAATTCCGACATGATCAGAGCCCAGGTAAATATTCATAATATTTGTTTTAAAATGTGTTTCTATATATTATACCACCCCAAAGTCTATATATCCACCCGGAAATCTGCTAATATAAGCCCGCCGAAGGCATAAAACGATCATCAAATCATGCAAGAATTAGTAAATCTGCGCAAAATCTGTGGTGAAACCCTCGAAAAGCTTGGTGGTAAGCACAAAAACCTGATTGTACTCGACTCAGATTTGGGCAATCAGCTTTATTCCCTGAACTTTGCCAAAAGCTACCCGGAAAGACATTTCACTTTCGCGGAGACAGAAGAATTAATTCTTAGTGCTGCTGCCGGATTTACCGTCCGCAAAAAAATTACCTTTGTCTGTGCCGAAGCCTCCAAATTACTTGGCAAAGCTGGCGATATACTCCGTAATGCCATCATTTATCCCAATTTAAATGTCAAAATACTCCTAACTGGCTGTGGAATTTCCAATATCGAAGAAGGACCAATCAAATGTAGTTTTGACGACTTGGCCCAGTTACTCCCCTTACCCAATTTAAAAATTTTCAGTCCAGCCGATCAGCATGATCTCCGCGCTATTTTGGAATTCACCGTTACCGACTATGCCCCGACTATTATCCGCATCCCCAAACTTCCCACTGGCAATTACCTCGACCAGAATTATCTTTTTCAACCAGGAGAACCTCTGCTGCTCCAACGCGGCGATCAAATTGCTCTGGTCACCTGCAGCGGGCTCTTGAACGAAGTCAGCGCTGCTGCCAAAGAGCTCGGTCAAAAAGGCATTTCTGCTGCTGTAATTCATCTCAATTCACTGAAACCACTCAATGAAAACAATCTGGCCAATTTACTCAGTCAATATGAAATGATTGCCATCATTGAAGACCATTTCCAGCGTGGTGGACTGACTCACCTGGTTGGAGCAGCTATGGTCAAAAGCCCCAATCAGATTTTCACCCCCAGCAAATTAATTCCGATTGCCCTGCAGCAATATCCGGAAAGTTCACGCTACCCAGATGCACTTACCCGCAGTGGTTTATCCTCCAAAGCCATTTACGAAAAAATCCGCGACGCCTGGACACAGCATTAAACAGATGAAATAGTTGCACCGCTCCCGACAGTGACTATAGCCAGGTTACCTTGTCACCAATTCTAATCCCTTTTTGATCCGCTACACCACCATTAACTTCCAGCACAAATTTGACCGGTTTAGCTGAATTGTATAAATCGCATTTACGATCATCTTTTTCCGTACAGGGTCGGGCATTCTTGGCGATATGCTGAATAATTCCATCCTGATCAATAAAAATCATATCCAGTGGAATAAGAGTGTTTTTCATCCAGAAATTCATATAACCCTGACTTTGAAAAATAAATAACATTCCTTTATTTTCATCCAAAGCTTTTCTATTCATCAGACCTACCTTACGTTGAGCTTCATTTGAAGCCACCTCTACCTCAAATTCATGTCGATCTTTTCCTGAAGTAATCACCAGTTTTTTCACTGGTAAATCCTGATTTAACATAATCGGTTGAACATTAGCATTTTGCAAATCAACTTTAGCATCCAGACTGGCACTGCGTACATCTTTTTGAGTGAAATCAAAACAACCAGTCAGCATCAAGCCTGACATCAATATAAGCCCTAAAACTCCAAGTCTATTTTTCATAAATTCAAATAAAAGCTGTTTGAATGATACAACTTATCCAGGACTAGTCAATCTCACCTGATGGCCACAAATATTTGCCATAAATCTGCTCAGCCCGAACATAAGGATAGCTGAAACTACGTGAATCCTTACTATGAGCACGATTATCACCCAAAACAAAATATTCATTTTCAGGCACAATAAAGAAACGCTCATCACCATATTTAACCGTTTCACCAGTCAAATAAGGCTCAACCAAGGTTTGATACTCTCCTCCGGGTTGTTTTATCTCAACAGTTGATCCACCGATACGCACCGTTTCCCCGGGTAAACCAATTACTCTTTTCACATAATAGTAATCATCTCCAAAACTAAAAACCACAATATCACCACGCTGTAATTCCCCGTCACGAAAAACCTGTTTATCAATGACAAACAATTCCCGATCATGCAAAGTAGGTTCCATCGACTGACCTTCGACTAGAAATGGTGACCAGAAAATCAATTTTGTGGCAATAAACCAGATCAGATAAAAATTTGTCATATTTATTTTTAATCTATTTTTCTTTCCAAACTGGCCAGGGCTTCCTGCAGCTCTTCCTGGCTAAGCGGCTTATCATGATAAAAACTTTTATTTTCCGCAAAATCGACTCCTTTGGCTTTCACCGTCTTGGCAATAATTGCCACCGGCAAACGGGTTTCAGCAATAGCTTTTTCATAAGCTCCCAACAACTGATCAAAATCATGTCCGGCAAAAACATTAATAGTTCTGAAACCCAATTGATCCAACTTATCGGAAATCGGATCAGCCAAATTCAAATTTCTCACCAACCCATCCTGCTGAATAGTATTTCTATCTATCAATAAAATAAAATTCCCCAGTTTCTGATGCCCAGCCTGTAGCAAAGCTTCCCAGGTTCCTCCTGCAGCCATTTCAGCATCACCAGCCATTACAAAGACTTTATTACGTGAACGATCCGTCCTCAGCGCCAAAGCCAATCCTACCCCACCACCCACTCCCTGTCCTGCCAAACCGCCAGAGAGCGGCACACCAGGAATTTTAGAACGCGGATTGGAAGTAAGCAGCGCACCAGGTTGTTTGAAATATTTGAGCTCCTCTGCCGGGAAATAACCCAGATCAGCCAATAAAGCATACCAGGCTGGAGCAGCATTGATTTTGGAAAGTATAAAATAATCCTGGTCCTCATTATTCGGTTTGGCCGGATCAATATTCATGATGGGACCATTGTGGGTTTGCCCATAATACAAAGCCACCAGCATTTCTATGCAGGACATGGCACTCCCCACCGCACCGGACTCGGCATTGGCAATCATTTTCAGGGTTTCCATTCTGATTTCAGTGGCCTTCTTGCGCAGGGCCGCCAAATATTCTTGGAATTGCATAAAACTAAATTATTATCAGTATTTCCCGATCTGCGAAGCTCCGCAGACAACCTAAAAACTAACAAGCTGGGCTTAGGTTAGCCCAAATCTTCTGAGAGTGCAAGGCAAGGATTCCAGGCTTCAGCGATACTTACGCACCAATTTCACTGAGTTCACCGGATGACCGACACTGAATTGGAGTGATTCGAGCTTTTTGATCATTAATTCAACTTCCTTTTTCTCCTTCATTGACATCTTTCTTTGATTTTTTTTAGTCTTTTTCATAATTGGACATTTCCTTAAAGGCTTGTAGTAACTTCTGATCATAGGCATTTTCACGTGATTTACTACACAACATCTGAACCAATTTTTCAGTCCAGTTTACAGTTGCCACTAAGCTCTACACACTAATTGTAGTACTACAATTAGGGACGTTTTTCAAGGCAGATTTATGGCCTACCGCTGGGACAAACGGGTTGTTTGCCGTGCCACACCTGAGTCGATTTTTCAAGCCTTGCCACGTGAGTTTTCCGCTTATTTCTGCTATAATTCAGCATATTTAATAATTCTGAAAATCCATGAAAAACTCTCCCCAAAATCTCCAGAAAAATCTTCATAGCTCTGCTGAGACTTACAGCAAAATTTCAGCCCTGAGCGACACCGATCTGCTGGAAATTTGCCACAAGTTTGGTCAGGAAACTTTGAATGCGCGCAAACGTTTTCTGGGCACTTTGCCGGAGGTGGAGCGGCGTCAATTGTGGCGTACTGAAGGCTTCTTTTCGATCTTCCACTTCGCGGCAGTGCTGGCAGGAGTTTCAGAAGAACAGGTACGAACAGTTATTAATGTAGACAAAAAGTTTATCAATATGCCAGTTTTGCGAGAGCAACTGGTTGGTGGCAAAATTTCAGTAAATAAACTAGTGCGAGTAGCTTCAGTTGCGACGCCAGAGAATCAAGATTTTTGGGCTGAGCAAGTACAGAATCTATCCAATCGTGCGATAGAGACACTTGTCAGAGATGAAAAAGTCTTCCAAAGCGAGTTGCACGTGCAAAACACTCTGCAAGAAGAATTTAAGTCTATCAAATTCAAGACAGAAACGGCCAAACGCCTGGAAAAGCTGGCTGAAAAAGGCCTCGACCTTGATGCGCTGATCAACGAACTCCTCGACGCCCGCGACCAAAAAATTGCTCAAGAAAAAGCTGCGCTCTCAAACGTCAAAGCACATTCCCGTTACATTCCTGTTCGCATCAAACGGATCATCACCGCCGAACACGGCAGCAAATGCAGCGTACCAACTTGCGCAAGCCCCTCCAAAACCTTGCATCACACAGCCAGATACAGCATCACGCATTCTCACGATCCACATTTCCTAGCCCCGCTTTGCCGTGAACATCATGAGATTGCCCATCACATCGACAGAAATATAGACAAAATAAAGAAAAGGGCTACAATTTCTTAAATTAATTAAATTAGTATGACACAAACAAGAGCAAAATCAGAACAACCAGCTTTGGACAAAGCCACTGGTTTAGATACAGATGAAGTGCTAAGCAGACTGGTCAAACTAGGCCATCTCGACGTAGTAGCAGCCAACGCTGTTATAACCGATCTGCGCGCCAAAACAAATTCTGCAACCCACCTTGCCACCACTCCAGAAGCACACCTCACGCCGATCGCCACGCCTGATTCCCAGCTTAGACCAGCTCCCACCCCAGAACATTCAGAGAATCAGGAAGACCCAAAAAAACTGACTCCAGAAGTAAAAGAACAGCTTCTCCAAACTCTCAAAGCCCGCTTTCACAAAAATATGCATCGTCACCCAGAAATCACTTGGGAAAAGGTTGAACAACGCCTCTCCGAAGCCCCAGAATCAAAACTCTGGTCGCTTAATGAAATGGAAAGAACTGGCGGCGAACCGGATGTCACAGCCAGAGATGCCAAAACCAGTGAAATCAAATTTGAGGATCGATCTGCAGAATCTCCAATAGGCCGCCGTAATTGCGCCTATGACCTGGCTAGTGAAAGAGAAGCAATCAGAAGAGATTACAAACCCATCAGCAATGCTGTAGATTTTGCTGCAACTATGGGAGTAAATCTCCTGAATGAAACCGAGTATCGAGCCGCACAGGAGGTAGATCAACTTGATAGAAATACCCGGAATTGGATTTTAACCCCAGAAAAAGTTAGAAATAAAGGTCTTGCGCGCTATGGCCGTCGTCTCAACGGTTATACTTACATCGATCAACGCAATCCAAACTTTCATGATCCTAATAGGGCCTTCCGCGCCTCACTAAAGATTTAAAAACTCCCTCACCCGCTTTGACCAAAGCCGCACATTACCAACTACAGTTGAGCCCACCTGCCGCACCGAAACCACAGAGTCGGCTTCCACCAAAAAGCATTCCTCCACTGGCACTGAAATCCCCGAGACATCCCCGAACCCGGCAAAATTCCCTTCGCTGACTGGCAGAGATTCTTCCAGGAATCTCACCACCCGTGCCGCCTGTTCAGAATTCAGCAAAGTATAATAGGCCCGCCCTTCAGAAATCCAAAAAAGGTTGGGTACGGCGTCATTTAATCGAATCGTTTTCAATTGCATCTGCCTACTTTTTAATCTAAGTATATATTACACTCCGGCGCACAAAGACCCAAAAATGCAGAAGCACGGTGACGTGGAAACCCCGCATTAAAAATGTCCGCCAACAGTATTATTTAAAACAAAGAGCCATGGTTGACGATCAAATCAAATTAGCTTTACAGGAAATCAAAAAACTCCGTGAAGAATTACGGGATATTCGTAAAGATATCAAAGAAGAAGAAAAAATCGACAGCCCGGAATATCTCGATTTGGAAAAAGCTTTCAAAGATCTCAAAAAACAGGTCAAAGAATTCAAGGAAGAATGGATGAGAGAAATGCAAAGTGACGAACATTACAACAAACTTCGCGAAATGAAAATCAGTAAAGAAGAAGATATCGCCGAGGCTAACGAAAAACTTTTCAAATTAATTTCCCAACTGCCTCAAAAAGCAGTCGATATGAATATGGAAACTGAACAGGGGCCGATTCGCATTCAAATCATGCCTGAAATGAGATTATACTTAAATGGTCGAGAGGAACGTAAAAAATAATCTCGCACTGCACTCCCTAAGATTTTTCAAAAGATGGATAATGCTACGAACAAAATTTCAAAATCCGTGGCAATCATTGGTGGAGGTGCTGCTGGCTTAATGTCCGCCTACCATGCCAAATTAAATCATCCCGATTATCACGTTTCGCTATACGAAAAAAACGCCTATGTTGGAGCTAAAGTAATTATCTCTGGAGGAGGCCGCTGCAATGTAACTACCGGCATACTTGATCTAAAAAAAGTCCTGCAAAACTATCCCCGCGGCGCAGAATTCCTTCGAACCGCCATGCAAAATTTCCCACCTGAGGCGGTAATCAGTTGGTTCGAATCACAAGGTGTTCCATTAAAAACCGAAGAAGATTTGCGCGTCTTTCCAATCTCCAACAATGGTAAACATGTCGTCGGAGCATTGGAAAACGCCCTCCAAGAACTAGGCGTAGAAATTCACTGCAACACCCATATCACTGAAATTTCCAAAACCTCAGCCGGATTTTTGATTGAAACCAAAGCCGGCCCAAAACCACTGGTGGACACCATCATTCTCACTACAGGTGGCAATGCTTACCGTCAAACTGGTTCAACCGGAGATGGTTACGCTTTTGCCAAAAATCTTGGTCATACCATTACTGAACTCGCCCCTTCACTTTCTAATTTCCATATTCAGGAAAAATGGGCCCAGGAATTATCAGGAATCAGTTTCAAAAAAGCCAAATTGACTTTCATTTCAGCAGATCATCAAGATCATTTTGAAAGAACCGGTCCTTTTCTTTTCACCCATAAAGGCGTTAGCGGCCCGGCAATATTTGCACTTTCTGGAATGGCTGCCTATCAAAAATTCGATACTTCCAAACCGGCCCATTTGCAGATAGACTTTTTCCCTGATCAAAATTCCGAAAAACTGGATCAGCAATTGCAGGAGCTTTTTCAGACCAATCCTGGCAAAAAAATCACCAATATTATTGCCCTGCTTCTCCCGTCCAGACTGGCCGAAAACCTCACCCAATTGGCTCACCTCCCGGAAAATCTCACCCCGGCCAATCTCTCCAAATCCCAACGTCACACCCTACTCAATATACTCAAATCCACGCCCCTCCAACTAATCGGCCGGGGCGCTGGAGATGAATTTGTCACAGCCGGCGGAGTCCCTTTAAGTGAAGTCGACCATCAAACCATGCAATCAAAAATCTGCCCCGGCCTCTTTTTTGCCGGAGAAATTCTGGATATAGACGGGTTTACTGGCGGTTTCAATTTACAGGCCAGCTGGGCTACAGGGGCTTTGGCGGGCGAGTCGATCTAGTTTTTCGGACAAAACCTGCTTCGACCAGTTGCCGCGCGACCTCCTTCATTTTCAATAAAGTATCTGTTTTAATACGCTCCAAATTCTTTTTGAAAAGTGGATTCATAATACGTGTCCCCAATCCTCTTTCTTCACTCATGCCAGGCAGACTTCTGACAATTTGATCCATCCAATTAAAAGAAACCTGCAAATACATGGGTATTTCAGGAAATTCAACAGAGTTGTAAATAATATCCAGATCAAACACCAATAAATCCAATTCTTCAGCCGAAAACTCCATTAACTTTGGTCGTTGAGTGGATGCTGAAACTGATTCTGGTAGTTCAGCAGGTGTTGAGACTGATCCTGACAATTCAGTCGATGCTGAGTCAGCATCCAGCACTTCGGCAAGCTCATTTCCCACCTCTTCTCTGGCCTGCAAAACCACTGATTCACTTAATGGTCCCCCAATTTCAGTAATGCCACCACGGCGCATTGGTAAGTCCTCCGTTCCTGAATTTAATTTATCAACTCCCATCTCTTTTATTTAAAACG
>JADLFY010000009.1 GCA_020849575.1 Candidatus Peregrinibacteria bacterium | reverse complement strand
CAGACAAAGTAATAATAGTTAGTCCCGTATCAGTACCTACTAATTTAATATTCCTCAGATCAACTGTGTTGGTTACAGGATATGATCCCGGATCTATCCACATCTCACCACCAGACAAAGTATTCAAATAAGTCGCTGCAGCAGCAATAGTTGTATAATCTCGGCCTGAAGGACCAACCGTTACTATCTTGGTAGCATTGGAAGCAGTGATTGAGCCCTGAAGTGGTTTCCAGATTGAACCATTCCAGGAATATGTACCTGCTGTACAGCTGGGACTGGTACAGCCAGGAGCAATAGCATCGGTAGCTGTTAATTCCACAATTCTTCCTCTTCCACCTGCCCCCAAACCACCAGCTCCACCCGGCATGGCTGCCAGATTTTCAATACGTACTGAAGTAATTTGATTGGAATTCAAATCCAGATTATTGGAAATCTGGAATCTCGTACCATCCCAACGCAAATAGTTAGAAGAACTACAAAATTGTAAATCCCGATTACCTGTCGAAGATTGATCATAATCAATAATAAAAGCATCATCAACCGTAGTGCCACCAGTAAAAGAACCGTCATAAATAATCTCGGCTTTTGCGATAGGGCAGAGGATCAGGGCTAAAATTGTCAGTAAAAAATACTTTCTCAAGGTCTTTTATTTTGATTTTTAACGCGTTCGTGACAATACTATTATAATTTTATTACATATTTATTTCAATATCATGACATTGTCATTTAGTGGCAATAACCCAGTTTTGAACGGTAATATCATTATGAAAACACTCGCCATGTGGCGAGCGCTTCAGAGCAAACAATCAAATACCATTAGTATCAGCAAATCATTTTAGTTTTGCAGCATGCTTGCTGGCATGGCAACCTTTGGATTACTCGGATCGTAAACAACCTCTATCATATCACCAGGTCTCGGAATATTCAGGCGACCAATCGTAGTACTAAACTCGGCGGTTACACCGGGTTTGATTTCCATGGTGATTTTAGCAAAAGGACTGTTATTTACTGTTATGCCGGTATCCTGCACTGATAAAACTCTGGCTGTGCCTTTTACGCCAACCATTTTTAGATGATTTTTGATTTTCCCGCTATTCATTGCATTGGCAATCAGTGGTCTGAAAGCCAGGCCAAATACAACCACAAAGAACAGTATCATCCCAATCGGGAAAATAACTCCCATAAAATTGCTGAAACCTCTGCCATTATCATTCATAATCAGAGGTACAAACCAGGATGCTACCAGCTGAGGATTTATTGCTGCCAATATGCCAATACCTGCTCCGATAACGCCAAGTAATATTCCTATGATAGTGATAATTTTCGCCATAAATTTAATTTAAAAGAATAGATGGTAATGCAATGGATGGATCCGCTGGATCATACACAATTTCTATATTATCTCCAACCCGTGGAATAGACAACCTGGAAACAGTCAGACAAAATTCAGCCACATGATTGTTATCAACCTGCATGCGAATTAGCGGATAGGGATTATTGTTAATAGTAATTCCAGTTTCTTTCACTTCAATTATCTTGGCCAATCCTTTTACACCTTTAACTTTCAAAATCCCTTTTTTCCTTCTAATGTCCAGCCAATTCAGTAATAAAGGTGAGAAAGGGGCACCAATCATTAAAATCATCACAGCCATAAATACTGGTATAAGGGATGTTCCTTGAGGAGAATTCAGGAAATCTTCAGATGCATCTGCATTAAATGCCATCAACACTACCCCCAGTAAAAACAGTCCCATGATTATCAGGGTGAAATAGCGGGAATATTTAAGAGCTTTTAGCATCGTTTTAGTAAATTATAAAGTTTTTCAAAAAATCCAATTTTTGCGAGCAGGGGATTCAGCCAGCCTGTAGTAATACAATAATATTTGTCATAAGGAGCAGCATGATGAACATTGTGATTCTTGGGAGAAATAATCAGTCGGGCTTTTTGTAAAATTACCGGAAATCCTTGGAGATTTTCAGTATGCGCCCACTTATGAATTTGATTGGTGGCAAAAACAGACATTGATAAAAACAAAAAATAAGTGGCCAGCAAATAACCAAAGCGACTTTCAAAATTGAGCACCACCAAGGCGAAAATAAAAATTGGTAAAGCGACAAAACAATTACTGCCATTGGTTTCTACAAAGCCATGTCGCGTAATATCTTCCGGATCAGTATGATGGGTTCGAAATTCCTTGATAAAATATTTTCCAATCAAAGGGGTTTTTTCCGAACCAAAATTATCACACAGAAAATGCACCATTCCCGAAACAAAATCTGCTGATAAATGTCCCAGCGCTACCATTCCACCAACTACCCAGATCAGCATGCCATTCATTTTGGCATTTACCACGCCAAAAAAATAAACCAGTTTTGTCGATATTAGAGCGGCTAAAGTGAAGAAAGCCAGTATCGCTGTCAGTCGAAAAACATAAAGTCCCCATTTTTTACTTGAGTTTGCCATCATGCTGATCATAAATTGCTGTGGCCTCACTGGCAATCTCAAATAAAAAAAGACCCCTCTCTGTCGGGGCCTTTCTTTCTATTTACGGGTGCTCATTGCGTCGATCTCCTGATCATCAGGTCATAAACCATTTGTGCCAGTTCAGCTCTGCTTAGATAGGCTGCTGGTTCAAGTGATTTGCTTCCTGCTGGAATTAAATCTTCATGTACGGCCGCAGAAACATACTGCACATACCATTGATTGAGCTCAATATCATCAATTGATGAGAGTTCTTTCAAATTGGTTTTGGAAAAATCACTCTTAAAAGCTCTGGTGACAATTTTCAAAGCTTCTACTTTGTTGACGGACTTTTCGGCGCGATACAATTTATCAGGATAGCCATGAACAATATCATTGTTTTTGGCTGACTTTACATAACTGGCATTCCAGGACTTGGTATTGGTATCCGGAAATGCCTTTGGTT
>JADLFY010000008.1 GCA_020849575.1 Candidatus Peregrinibacteria bacterium | reverse complement strand
CCCGCCAAATCCTCACAGCAAATACAACCTGATTGCAAAGCTGTCACATCCAGTTCAGAAGCCTTGGCCAGCCTTCCGGCATCAATATTTTCCGTACCAATATCATTGAC
Source organism: Candidatus Peregrinibacteria bacterium (assembly GCA_020849575.1). GTDB lineage: Bacteria > Patescibacteriota > Gracilibacteria > UBA1369 > UBA1369 > JADLFY01. The sequence continues at coordinate 2,849 of JADLFY010000008.1, read as the reverse complement.
AATCAAATTCATTTTACCCAATTCCTGACGACGATTATTCAACAGCCATTTTAGGAAACTGGTTTTTCCGCTACCTAATGCTCCTAAAATCAAAACCGCTTCTGTCTGAGAATTTTCCAAACTTTTCATCTAAATTACTATTAAAGAATTAATTATTTTTTTATCAGCAGGGCAAATCAATTTACCCAGATGTTCCGGGACAGCCGGATAAAGCAGTTTTTTCATCCCGCAAACAGTACGCAAAAAACCTCTCTGCTCCGATTTCTTCACAGCCAATATTTTCTCTACAATCTGAGCTTTCTCCTCTTCATTCTGACCAACCAAAGCTCCCATCAAAATAATCTGCGCCCGACCATAACTGTCAAAATCAAAAAAATCTCCTTTCACCACCTTAATATCTTCTTCCAATCCCAGCTTTTCAATCAAAGACCGTGACACTTTAACCGACTCCTCATCGCGATCAACGCAGCACACTTTCAACCCATAATTTTGGGCCATCAAAATAGCCGTCAAAGGCAAAGGCCCAGAACCAAAAAACAGTATTTCTTCCAAATCACCAATCACTTTCTTCATTCTCCCAACCTCAAAATCTATCAGTTTCTGATAATTCCAGTAATAAGTAAAAGTCTTTAGATCAGCCCCAAGAAGAATTTTTTCAGCCCAATACTTTTCCAGACAAAACTCACCTTTCCCGGCAATTCTCCTCACTCTTTCCACCAGAGCAACTTCCAACTGTTCTTCCAGTTCAGCCGGGGAATGCTCTATAAACTCCATTAATTGCTCAAACAAAACATTTACACTTAAGCCCGGCCAAAGCTCAGGCTTCAATTCCAAATCAGTCAGTACCGGCAACAATTTTTCTTCAAACAAAATAGAACTCATAGTTTTTTAACTTCGAGTTCATATGTTAATGCAACTTTATTGCAATTGCAAGTCTACTTTGCTCTGCGTTGTTTCACGGCTTCCATAGCCTCATGAATGGCTTGAGCCGCTTTTGGCACCATACTTCTGGATAACATCCTATTGTCATCTGGATCTTCTGCCAAAACCAGTTCTCCGGCTACTCTTTTCTCTTCTCCAAATTCAAAAGCCGTAAAAACATCATGCCTGATTTCTTTCAAAACCTCTCCGCTTTTATCAGCTGGAGGAACCATCAAGGCGCGCTCATGAACTGCTTCTACTTCCGGCCCGATTGCCTCGTGAATATCATCACCACCTGCTGTAGCCTGATCCAAACCGCGATTCAAAAGATCTGTATCAATTTTTGGAGCTGTCATATGCTTAAATATTAAATGCGAGAAAAAATTATAGTCTGGCCGGACCGCTTTTTCAATACCAAACTTCCTACCCACCAAAAAGCCCGTCGGAAAGATTTCCTGACGGGCTTTCAGATATTTCAATAATCCATTAACTACTCAATTTCGTAAGTTACAGAAACACTGATATTGAGTTCTTTACTGCCTGGTTCCATGCTAGGAGCACTTGATTCTGCCATACCGGCATCCATTGCTTTAACGGCAAAATTAGCATAAGTTGGCGGGAAACCACTGTAACCTTCAGAGAAAGTAATGACACTTCCCAGTCTCACACCAGCTGCCTTGGCCATATTCTCAGCCTTTTCACGGGCTTTTTTGAAAGCAATTTCACGAGCCTGAGTCTTAACTGTACTGGTATCATCAATATCAAAGACCAGGGAACCAATCTGGTTAGCACCAAGTGTAGTAGATTTATCAATAACATCTTCTGTCTTGGTCAAATCTCTGACCTTAACATCAATAGTTTGTACCAGGTTATAACCAATAATTTTTGGCTCTTTGGCTGGTGCTGTAGTAGCAGCACCTGTTCTGTCATCGTAAATTACTGGCTGATTGTAATCATACTGTGGATTGAGATAGTAAGCAGTTGTCTGAACATCCTCAGGTTTGACACCAAGACCCTTAACAGCATCAACTACAGCACTCATCTTCTTGTTTCCATCATCAGTCACTTCCTTCACACTCACACCTGTACTAACTACTGATAAAGAAACTCTGGCCAAATCTGGTTTGGCAGAAATCTTACCTTCACCTTCAACAGTAATAGTTCTGTTATAAGGAGCAGATGTAAATTCAGCACGAATATTTTTGTACCAGGGTGTACCAAATACTTGCATACCAACCCAAATAGCACTGAGTAAAAGGAAAATTGATGCAGACAATGCTAAAAGAGCTTTGCCGCCTTTTCCACCATGATGCTTTTCTGGCATCATGCCTGTACCGCAGGCACAACCGCCACCGCAACAACCTCCTGCCATATCCATGCAACACATACCATCTCCACAACAACCCTTATGGGCTTTGTCACCTTCATGCTCACAACCAATCATGGTCATGGGATTAGGCATTTTATTATCTTCTTTCTTGGCCATATTTTTTTATTTAGGTTTTAAGCAGAGAGATTCTACCACTTATCTCCTCAAAAGGCAAAAATCTGTTACACTCTTCGCGACATCATTAATATTTTATGAAAAAGAAAAAAAATCACTCCAAAATTACTCAACCAAATCAGCAACAAAAGCAATCATCCAGATTCAAAAAATCCATTACCCTGCTGGAAAAATTAATTCGTGCTTTCAATTTTGCTTTTTTCCTGGTTTCCATTGGCATCTGGCTTTATCTGACTGTTGATAGCCTACTAACTCAACCTTTTGAATGGGCTTTGCTTTGGAATGCTTTCAACAATATGTATGCCCAGTTCAGTTTCAAAGTGGGCTGCATTATCCTGATTATCTTCAACGGTCTGCAAACCATCCGCAACTGGATCTTTGATTATTATGACATACTAGAATACGCAGAGCATATAGGCACCCT
>JADLFY010000007.1 GCA_020849575.1 Candidatus Peregrinibacteria bacterium | reverse complement strand
TTGGTAATATTTACCGGTGTTGAGAAAAAGATTTCGGCGATTGATCTGGATTTGGTGAATCAGTATAGAATATTTTTAAACCGATTGAAGGACGAACTGGGCAATCCTTTGTTATCAAATAAAACCCAGGGTTATCACGTGATAGCTTTGAGAGCTTTTTTGAAGTATTTGGCCAAACAGGATTTGGAATCTCTTTCTCCCGAAAAAATTGAATTGGGAAAAGTTCCACAAAGATCGGTGGATTTTCTGGAAAGAGAGGAATTGGAAAGATTATTTGCAGCTGTAAATAAAGGTGGTTTAGTCGGATTGAGGGATTTTGCCATTTTGAGGACACTGTATTCTACAGGGTTGCGTATAAGTGAATTGGTACGTCTGGACAGGGAAATGATTAATTTGGAGACCAGAGAGTTCAGGGTCCTTGGTAAAGGCGGTAAACATCGAATTGTTTTTCTTTCTGACGATGCTGCGGAAGCAATTGGAATTTATCTGGAAGCCAGGAAGGATGATTTGAAGCCAGTCTTTATCAATCATGGCAGAGGCAAGGCGGAAAAAGAAGAAACTATTCTTTCGGGGAAAATTGATTTGAATGAAAAAAGGAGGATAAGCCCAACTATGGTGCAATTTATGGTCAGGAATTATGCCCGCAAGGCCGGTTTGGTAAAAAATGTTACTCCACATAAACTCCGGCATAGTTTTGCCACTGAATTATTGAAAAATGGTGCAGATTTGCGTTCGGTTCAAGAAATGTTGGGACACAGTTCAATTACAACTACACAGATCTATACCCATGTGACTAATCAAAGATTGCGCGAAATTCATCAGAAGTATCACAAGTAGTCGTGTTCGACTAGTCAAATGACTGGTCGGATGGGTAGGCCAGACTTTAGTGTTGAAAAATGCCTTCTAAAAGCCTAAAATTAAGCAAATTGACCAAAGCAAATGATTATCTGCGATAAAATCGTAAAAAAATACAAAAATAAGAAAGTTTTGAATGAATTGACCCTGGTGATTATGCCTGGGGAGTTTGTGTCGATTGTAGGGCCTTCTGGGGCTGGCAAATCGACTCTGGTACATGCATTGATCGGAGCAGAAAGGATTCAGGGTGGCTCGATTACAGTGGATGGTTATAGAGTCAGTGAAATGACTGGCAAAGAATTGCAGTTTTATCGCCGGAGAATTGGAGTGGTTTTTCAGGATTATCGTTTGTTACCTCAAAAAACAGTATTTGAAAATGTAGCTTTTGCCCTGGAAGTATGCGGTGTGGAAAAGGCCAAAATTAAACCCAGAGTAATGGAAGTACTAAAAATGGTGGGATTGACCGGAATGGCTGAACAATTCCCTTATCAATTGTCGGGTGGAGAGAGACAGCGTACGGCTATAGCCAGATCTTTGGTGCATGATCCGGGTATGCTGGTCGCCGATGAACCAACCGGTAATTTGGATCCAAAAACTGCTTTGGAAATTATGAAATTATTTTTGGAAATAAATAAAAATGGTATTTCAGTTTTGCTAACCACTCATAACAAGGATTTGGTTAATTTTGCCAAACGTCGGGTAGTGAAAATTGAAGATGGTCGGGTGGTTGAAGATAAAGGTGGAAGTGAATATATAATTTAAGCTGGAATTAATATTGGGATTAAGTCCGATTGCTATGTTCTTGGCATATTTTTAATGTGCAATATGTCCAACGCAGCTTATATTCACGCCTTTTGGCTGGTGCCGGAAATGAGTTATCAGAAATTAAATAGAATAGGAAAATATTTTGATAATGACTTCAAATTGGCTTGGGAAAAGGGAAAAAGCACAGATTTTGAAAAACTAAAAATAGCGGTTGAAGCCATTGAGGAAAGAAGAAAGAAAATTGATATAAACAAATCGATGGAAGTACTTTGGCAAAATGATATTCAACTAATTGACAGAGATTCCCCAGAATATCCTGAAGAGTTCAAACATATTTATGATGCACCGTGGTTGATTTACCGGAAAGGAGCAGCATTAAATAAATTGCAACCAAGAATTTCTGTAGTTGGAATGAGAAAATCCACTGTAAGCGGAGAGAAATTGGCTTTTAATTTGGGGCGTATTATGGCTCAAAATGATGTAACGGTGGTCAGTGGATTAGCTTTTGGCATAGATGCTGCTGTACATAGCGGCGTGGTGAAAGAAAATGGTAAAACGATTGGAGTATTGGCTTCGGGAATTGGTAAAATTACTCCCAGTTCGCATCACTCTTTAGCAGAGCAAATTCTGGCTAACGGTGGCAGTATTATTTCTGAATATCCCCTTTCGGCAGATGCCTGGAAATTTCAGTTTGTGGAAAGAAATAGATTGATAGCTGCGCTTGGGCAAATGACTGTAGTGGTGGAAGCGGCCAAAAAATCCGGGGCTTTGATTACTGCTAAACATGCTACAGAAATGAATAAAACTGTAGCTGCTTTTCCAGGAGATGTAGGAAAAATACAGAGTGAAGGCTGCAATATTTTACTTAAACAGGGAGCATTGATACTGACATCAGCAGATGATATTTTGGATGAATTGAAAATTAAAAAAAGTAATGAAGGGCCACAAATGGCTTATTTAAATCAGGTAGATCGAGCAGTTTATAACTTGATCAAGGAAGGTTTTGGCAATATAGAAGCGCTTTTAGGGGAAATGCCAATAAGTCTAGCTGATTTGCTAGCTTCATTGAGTTCGCTGGAAATAGCCGGGATGATTCGCCGGGGAAATAATCTGGATTGGCTTTTGGCCTAGGCGATAGCAGTAACACGATGAATTTCTTCCAGCGTGGTAATGCCCTGAAGTACTTTTAAAACGCCATCTTCACGCATGGTAATCATGCCTTTGCGACGGGCTGCTTCAATCATCTTGGTAGTGCTGGCTTTGTTTAAAATCAAATCTTTCATTTCAAAATCAATTTCCAAAAATTCAGCAATAGTTACACGGCCTTTATAGCCGGTGTGACTGCATTGATCGCATCCGGCGGCCACTGGAAGAGTTTCTGGAATAGTAATATTTTCGGCTGGACGAACACCTTTGATGCTTTCCAAGACGCGTTTTAATTCGTCTAATTCTGCTTTGGGAATAGGTTTTTCCTGACGGCAATGTGGACAGATACGACGGGCCAGGCGCTGGGCAATAATAGTATGAAGTGATGGCCCAATCATGAAAGCGGGAAGCCCGATATTGATTAAACGAGGAATGGTTTCAATGGCGGAATTGGTATGTAAAGTGGACAACATGACGTGACCGGTCAGGGCGGCCTGCGCAGCTGTTTCTGCGGTTTCCAGGTCGCGGACTTCACCAATCATGATTATTTCGGGGTCCTGGCGGAGGATGGCGCGCAGGCCGCTGGCAAAATTATAACCGCCTTTTTCATTGATTTGGCTTTGAGAAATTCCCTCCAGATGATATTCGATGGGGTCTTCCAACGTAATGATTTTGGATTGAGGACTATTGAATTTGGAAAGCAGAGTGTAAAGAGTGGTGGTTTTTCCTGAGCCGGTTGGACCGGTGACCAGAATCATACCGTGGCTTATTTTAGCCAGATTTTCAATTTTCTGTAAATATTGCCCGGAAAAACCGAGTTCTTCAAAACTGACTAATTGACGTCCACTGTCCAAAAGTCTCATTACAAAACTCTCGCCGTATTCGGTAGGCAAAACTGAAACTCTCACGTCAATTTT
>JADLFY010000006.1 GCA_020849575.1 Candidatus Peregrinibacteria bacterium | reverse complement strand
GAGGAGGTTGAATAGTTAATTCGAGAGGACATTTATTGGCTTTTTGTTTCAATCCCTGTGAAGTTTGTACCATGGCACCCTGACCGGCAACATTTTTGCCGTCAGCGTAGAAAGCCTGTACACCAAGTGTAACTCCTTCGGAACCGCCGCTGTAATAAGCTTTGAAATCGTCGTCAACAAGCGGGTTGTAGGAAAGGGAACTGGCAATTTCATCCTTGAATTTGCCAATAATCACTATTGATTGAATTAAATCAGTATTGATGCTTGCATCGCCAATTGGGCCAATATCAATACTACTGCCTGGGAGCGGAGCAGCGTGAGCTACATTGAGTAATTTGGCTGGCAGGGAGGTAGTGAGGAGAGGCATGATTGGTCCAAGGAAAATAGTATCTTCGTATTTGAACCAGGTTGGGCGATTTTGTTCGCCGTAGAAAGCTGTCCAGTGATATTCCAAAGGACGTTGTGTACCACTACCACTTTGATAAATTGTTTTAAATTTCATCAAAGCTTCTTCATTTTGGAGAAGAGCATTGGGATTGGTGATAGCTGGTGAAAATACACCTACAGAATTTTTCTTGAGGAATGGTCCATCCCATTGTAAGTCCTCACAAGCCAGATCTACTGGAGGAGGGGGTTGGCGCCAGACTGATACTACTGAACCGATAGGGAACCAGAACCATTCTTGTGAGCCATAGTTTTCTGTGGCAAAACCTTGTCCGGATGGAGTGGCAACTGGACACCATTTAGTGAAATCTCCCAGACTGGAACAAAGTGAAGAGAATTTGGCGTTATTATTGGAGATGGCGTTGAAGCTTGATTTGAGAATGGCGTAATTTCTGATCAAAGCACGGGAAGTGGTTGTTCCGCTCCAGATTTCCTGGGGGTTGTTTTTGGTATGCAAAACAACTGAAGGTCTAAATCTTCTGTATACTGAAGTGTAGTCAGAAAGATTGGCAGGTACGCCATAGACTGCTGTCAAAACTTCGTTGAAATTATCAGAATCGGCAGGGTTACTGTCGTTGTTACCCCACATGTTGGGACGTTTATTTTTATCAACTGTACCAAATTCCCAGGTAACTACACCGGTTGTGGAATTGTAACTTACCTTCACACCACCATAGAAATTTGTATCATTTATTTGTCCATTACAATCAGCTAATGCTGCTGCAGAACCGCTATAACTTCCGGGAGCTGGAGTTTGACATTGCAGATCAAGTTTATTCATATTGGCCAAAGCGTCGCTTTCCAAAGTGATTTCAAATTTATCTACAAAAGAACGATAGTAGTAACTGTCTTCCAGTGCATTGTTGATATAAGCATGATAGTGCTGTGCATAAGGAACATTTTTGTCCTCGATATTGGCAACTGAAACCAGGGGATTCTGGGCTTTGGTAGGAGGCTGATTGTATGGCTGGCCATAAGGAGTTCTAGCCTTACAGAGGCTTTCTGAAAGGAAGTTTACGAATGGCACTGCTGCATCACCATAAATCTCTGCTTTGGCTGGATTGAGTGGATAAACAGCGAGATTACAAACTGGTAGACTTAAATGTTCTACAGCAGCCTGAGCTGTTCCAGCCATGGCAATCCCGAGAAATACTGTGGCTATGATGGTTGTTCTAATCTTGAACATATTGGTAAATTTATTTATTTTTTTATTTATTGATTTGACTAAGGTTTATTCTTAATATCTGTTTCTGCAGGGGCCGGAGCATTTGGAGTTCCTGGGTCTGTAGGATCTGTATTTGGTCCATTGGGTTTTTGAACAACCTCGCCTTCGGCTGGGGCATCGGGTTTCTTTGGTTTATTACCTTCGGGAGGAGTAGGAGCTTCCATGACTGCAACTGAGGCAGATACGCCACCGAAGAAGCCGAGGAATTGTTTATAAGTTTTGGTAGTAAGAGTGGTTCTGGCTTCTGAACCTGAAGCGAGCAGTACCATGGCTTCGCTTTCACTTGGAGGAATAATGCTGATTTCTTCGTTAATGGTAGAAGTATAGTTGGCACATTTACTGAATATACCGGATTGGACTTTGGTATTTACCTTGATTTGGAATTTAACGTTTTTCTCACCATCTACAGTGATAATTTCTTTACCATCTTTTTGAGCCTGACGGATTTTTTCTACTATATCCATGAATTTGGCTATGCCAGCTACTGAGCCGTCGCCAGTGCCTTTTTCATAATAATCAATAACCTGACCATATTGTTCTTTGCCGAGTATAAAGGCTAAACCTCCATTGGAAGCCAATTTCTTGGCCAGATTGCTGTCCATAAATTCTTTTACCTTGGCGCGTTCAGGAAGGTAGGAGAGCTGGCCAACCAGAATTAAACCAATTTCATAATCCAGGTCGCCGGGAGTAGCAGTTTTTAAAGCTTCAGTATAATCTTTACCAATGATATATCCATATTGATCAGCATCGGCTTCTACAGAGTATTTTCCTCCATCGAGGATTTGATGCAGACCATTTGCACCTCGACCAATGGCAATGGCAACTGATGTGCCTTTTTCCAATTGGGTTGGAGGCATGTTGGTATCCATACTCATCAAATCCTGAGTAGCCTTATCGGCCAATTCAGTTGCGGTATGTTTAATTTCTTTACCAGCAGCTTTTAATTCATCGATTCTCTTTTGGAAGAATGGAATGAGAGTTTCTTTGTTCCATTTCATTCTTTCTTTATAAGCCTGAGATTTTTCATTGGCTGAGGTTTTTCCATACTGTAATTCTGTATATCTCAGAGTGGAAAGTTCCAGAGTCAAAATCTGCTTTTCACGGCTATTGAAACTGTCAATTTTCTTGGAAGTGGCATATTCGTCATAGAAAGCATACAACTCAGTGGAGACATAGTCCGGAGTTTCTTTGTTGCCCTTGGCTTTTTTGTTGGTAATGGTAACAAATGTTTCGCCTTTCTTATTGGCAAAAGCATAAATTTTCTTGGCAATATCCTTGAGTTTTTCCCTGACTGGTTCTTTGTCGATATCAGCTTTGGCTTCCAAAGCTTTTTTCATGCGTTTTTGACCTTCCAAAGCGTCCTGGAATTGGGCGGAAGTGTCGACATAGCTTTCAGCTTTACCTTCAACTTTTTTGATGAATACGGGATTTTCTTTGTTATCGGCAAAACGATTTATTTCAATTTCAGCCGGGAAAGTATCACCTTTGAGATAGCGATTGTCTGATACGGTGATGACGGTTTCCATGGTTGCACCATGACTGATTTCCAGAGGATATTTTCTGGTTTGACGATCGAAATAAAGGAATTTTAGTGCGGTCGGGCTTTTGAGATAAATGCGATTTCCTTCAGTTACGGCGATATCCTTGGAAATCATCAGCTTTTCATTGGAAGCAGTTTTTGTTTCCAGGAAAACGATTTCGATTCTGCCATCAGCTGCTTTGACTAATTTCAGATCAACACCTTTCTCAACTAAACTGGCATTAATCTTATCAAGTTTCTGGGCAAAATTTTCTGAAGAAACTTCTGCACTGCCAGAGCTGACGTCCATGCTGGCACGTTTTTCGCCTGCTGCATCAAGTGATAATTTACCTGATTTATAAATTTTGGCTGCTTCACCAGTCTTGGGTAATGAACTGAAGGCTTCATCAAACTGTTTTTGTTTTTCAATATCTCCAAAGGCTTTCATTTCTACCTCAGAAGTTTTCTGATGTTTTTCATGAACCATCTTGGAACCGACATTGAATTTTAAACTGGCCAGAATCTGTATGCCCCAGCTGACGATACCACCGAGCAGGACTGGAAGAGAACCACTGGCCAGACCTGCAGCCATAATGGCACCGGATATTACACTGATTTTAATTTCTCCGGCTATAACTGCTGGTAAATTAAAGTGCTCGTTAAATTCTTCGGTAAATTGAGCGAGATAAATTTCGAAGTTTTGTAATACTACTTCAACACTATCAGTCGACTTGATATCCAGTTTTTCTGCCAGGGCTTTGTTGTTTTTGATTTTATCTACAAAAGCATTAATTGCTTCGGGCTTGCTGCCGTCTTTATAGATTTGGGATAATTCATCTACTAAACTTTTGAGTCCCTCTTCTTCCAGTTTTTTGTAGTATTCATTTTCATACATTTTTTGGGCGTCTACCTGCCATCCGATCACTTTAATACCCGCATCGATGGCCTTGGTGGCTGTTTCAAGTGGATCTAATCCCACTGCTACACCTACTCCACCGTATACACCGAAGTAATAATTGAAATTGCTGTCTGGACCGGCTTTTTTAACTCTGAAATCGATACCGCCACTTATACCGGCAAAGAACAGAGCTCCTGGGGTGTAGGACATTCCGAGTCCCACGCTTACTCCACCATAGAATACTATTCCACCGTCTAAAACTTTGTCACCACTGGTGAAGGCCATACCTACCCCGAATTGTAAGCCGTTACTGGTGATTCCAGGGACCAGGACTAGTTTTGCGTATGGGCTGTTAAAAACGTCGAGGATAATTGGTATATTGATACCGCCTCCCATTTTCATGTCGCCGGTTTTCTCATCATAAGTGGCAGATATACTGAGTAAAACTCCAACAGGAATTTCTTTAAGGGTAATACGTGCTTTTTCCTTGGAAACTTTTTCACCATTTGGTCCAGTGGTTTCTTCAGGTATGAGTTGGAGGATATTTTCAATGATTTGAGTTTTGACTCTTTCCAATACCACTCCCTGGTCGTTTTCTTTGCCTTCTGCATATGACAAATAGCCAAGTCTGACTATTTTCATTTCCAGATCAGTGAGATTTTGATCAAGTGACAACTGTTTGGTTTTTACATCTTCGGTAACCTGTTTTTGTAAATCCATATAGACAGGATTTTTCTTGGCCAGAAGGTTTAGACGTTGTAAACCATACTTATACAATTCGTTGAGACGGGTGTTAGCTTTGGCTGTGTCAATTACTTCTTCACCTTTTTCATTTCTGGTTTTGACAATGCTGTAGAAATCTTCATAAGCAGCCTTACCACTTACTTTCTTAAAGTATTCATCTTTGGTGTCATCAAACATTTTACTTTCGCTCTTGTCATCAGCCATTTTGGTATCGGCCATGGTGGCTTTTTGACCTTCTGAATCGAAGTCAGTCAAACCATAGGCAAAGATTTTCTTTAAACGTTTACTATATTTAACTGAAACATCAGCTGATTCACGGGCTTTTTCACTGGCTTTGCTGGTCCAGTCTTTATATTTTTCATTGCCAATATGCCCACCGTATTTTACTGAATAGATTAGATCCAAGGCTTCCTGGGATTTGCCCGGTTGTTTGAAGATTGGAGGGAGATCAGTGATCAGATAGGCTTTTGGATCACTTTTAACCTTTTTGATACAATTCATTTTCTTCAACTCCTCAAAGCTATATACACGGAACATTGCTTCCAGTAATTGGTCAGCACTGAGAGTGTAATTTGCTTGAGGGCTTACGGCGTCAGTATGAGCTTTGATTGCTGTGTTGAAATCATCAAGTGCTGTTTTGGCAATCTGGACTTTTTCTCCTTCACCAAAGGCTTCCATGCTTTGGACATTGCTGCTCATTGAATTTACATGGTTATCAACGGCTTTTTTGGTATCGCCAATTTGCAGGGTTTGTGCACGTTCCCATCTTACAAGAGTTGATGGCTGCTTGTTAAAGCCTTTTTCCAGATAAACATCCCAACCATTCCATAGATTATCTATTCTCAAACTCAAATCTTTACCTTTATATCTGATATTGAGTACGACTGAATCGTTGTTCTT
>JADLFY010000005.1 GCA_020849575.1 Candidatus Peregrinibacteria bacterium | reverse complement strand
TCAACGCTTCAATTGAGGCCAAACAAACTGCTGTACAGAATGCCCTCAAAGCAGAAAATGATTTGAAGAGAATTGAAATCGAAGCCAAACAGAAAATTGAAACTGCCAAGGCAGATGCTGAATCAATTCGTATTCAGGGTGAAGCATTGAAAGAAAATGCCGGCCTGGTTCAGTTAAAAATGGTGGAGAAGTGGAATGGATCACTCCCCTATTATATGGGTGGATCTGCACCGTTTATTCAATTACCAACCGTACAATAAACATGGCTAATATCGGACTTTTGAGCAAAGATGTGCTGACCAAGACTAGAGTATTGGAGACATTGGAAAATCAGGGACATCGGGTGACGATGATTACATCGCCATCCTTTGATACAGCCGCATTTGATGTGGTATTGGTAGATCTGGAAGACTCTTTGGCTCAACTGGTTCTGGGGAATTATGGTTATAAATGTATGGCTTTTGGTTCTGCCAATGATTTGGATAAATTGGCAGCGGCCAAAAAACTGGGCTGCGATAGAGTTTATAAACATGGTGAATTCTTCAAAAAGGTTTTACCAAACTTTAAAATCCAGTAGTTAAATGAATCTTGAACAGCATTTAAAAGCGGCCTGGGATAGGCGGAAAGCTTATGTAAAGGCCGGCGGATTGCAGGCTTATAGACTGGCCAATCGTGAGGAAATCAGCAATGGTGAAGCTGGTAAAGCGGTGGGCGTGGATGTGTATGGCGACTATGGAGTTTTGCAACTGTATGATCCGCTGGTTTCGGTATTTTTTCTGGAGGAATTGGAAGAAATTTTATCGCGTGAATTCAGGCTGAAAAGATTTTTTCATAAAAATCGTTACAGGGTGAAAGACAGTCCTGAGGCTGGCGGCGAGCTGGGCGAGCCGCCAGTGGAATTGGAAGTTGAGGAGTATGGTCATAAATTTCTGGTGAATCTGAATAATTATCTGGATACCGGACTTTTTTTGGATCATCGGGAGACCAGGCGTCGCGTGGCGCAAATGGTAGAGGTGTTTGGAGCCATGCAGGGGCGGGGTGCGCGGGTGTTGAATTTGTTTGCTTATACCGGTTCTTTTTCTGTTTATGCTGCGGCAGCCGGAGCGGAGATGACCCATACGGTGGATTTGTCGAAAACTTATTGTGACTGGGCCAGGCGTAATCTGGATTTGAATGGTTTTGCACCTGCTAAAAATTGGGTGTACCGCATGGATACTTTTGAATTTTACAAATATGCAGCACGCAAAGGACTGCGATTTGATTTAATCATTATTGATCCACCAACTTTTTCCCGTAATAAAGGTAATAATTTTTCGGTAATGCGTGATCAGGTGGCCTTGATCGAGGGAGCGGCAGAACTGCTGGATGCCGACGGACAGATGATTTTTTCCAATAATTGTCTGGATTTTGAATTGGATGAGGAAATCCGCAACAAATATAAAGTGCAGGATATACAATCGGAAACTGTTCCCCTGGATTTCTGGATAGATACGCAGAAAAACGACTTTTGGAAAAATCAGCAGCAAATCCACAATTGCTATTTGATTGGGAGGAAATAGCTTGAACCAGCGGTTAATTTTGCTATAATCTCCTGGCAAAGACGGTTATGAAGGCAATTTAAGGAGCTGCGGGTGTAGTATATTGGTTATTACTATAGCCTTCCAAGCTGAGGATAGGGGTTCGATTCCCCTCACCCGCTCCATTGATATATTTTGATGAATGTGTTATTTTACCTGCTTAGAGAAGTAATTTCTAAAGTCGCGTACTAAGAAGGTTTATTTGATAATAACATTATGAAGGTTCGCAATAATATTGAGAGAAAACGTGGTGGGGTAAAAAAACAGCACCCAAATATTGTTCAGTCCGGCATGGCTAATAGCATAAGAGGTAAAGTAGCTGTTGCGGCATTGGTAGCGTTGGGTGGAGTTGTAGCTTATAGTGGGTTGCGGCCAGAAAGTACTGAAAACAAGCAGTCTGTTGATACTGAAAAAGCTTCCACAAATACTCTCTTTGCTCCTGTCAGTATTGATAGAACTATTTCAAAAGGGCAAGTTCCGGTTGTTTTAGCTAAAAAATTAAGTAATTTAGGAGAATTAATTAAGTCTCCTGAAACTTTTGATAGCAATAAGCCAAATCTATATCTAATTGCTAATCAGCATTTAGCAGGAGAGGAGACATCTCCAGAACTAGAACCGCTAATATATGAAACCCAAGAGAATATATTAAAAATATACCATGTGCTTTATTCATTGGGAACAGAGGTTCAATTTATTGAGGGACAACCAGTTGGTTACCAATTAGAGCATGATAAACCTGATCCACGAGTAGGCGACCACCCTTATAACGTTTTGGATAAATATAAACGTACTGGAAAAATCGGCTATGTTTCTTCGGCAATTGAAGGAGTTTATGGCAGTAAAGTTTATTCCGTAGGAATAGATAATCCAGAAAAATATATTGAAGTTGTTCAGAACAATCAGGAAGCTATTCAAAGGCATTGGAGCTCAGCGCAGTCAGAAATTTATCCAGCAATCAGCAAAGAATTAGGCATTAGTGATTTGCCCCAGACTAGCAAAGAAATTGAGGCCCACATACAGAGGATGAGAGCTGCATCAACGAAATTAACTGAACAGCAGCGAAAGGATATGACTGATAAATACCTTTTGGGCAACGCTCATTATCGCGCACTTTTGGAAGCGACTACTGAATTTGCTTACTATAGAATTGCTGGTCGCAATAAGCTTTTTGCGGAGATAATTAATGAGTCGGCAGCAGCTCAAAAAGACTCGACTTTTATTGTCGGAATGGCTCATTTGTATGGGTTAATGGATCAAATTAAAGGCTGGAATGTTTTCATCATTCAGCCTTGCTCTGTTAAAGATTTTTCATTGGATGGCAAAAAAGCATATGTCAGACTTCAAACGAAAGAAGCCTTTCGTGCTCATATACTCGAACATGGTCAATTTATGTTTGGATTGTCAAACAAAGACAATGAGTAGAAGTACGGGGAAAGGAATGAATTGATAGAAGGTGAAGTAATTTTTTGCATTCTTGCCTAAGCCACAGATGTAGTGCATTAACTTCAACTGGGTCCTATTTTTCAGTCAGACAATATGACTAAAACATTTGGCGAAATGGAGAGATGAAAAATTATTGATAAGTATGTGAGCGATTGTGGCGAGGAAGTTAAAGGTGTATTTGGAATCTTAATTGTGGCTGAGAGTGACATAAGTTCTAACTTCG
>JADLFY010000004.1 GCA_020849575.1 Candidatus Peregrinibacteria bacterium | reverse complement strand
ATTTCTTCATGGAGAAAAATTATAAAATAATTAGAATAATAGTATTCTAAATGGAAAGCCCAAAAAAGCATTATATCTTTACAGATGAAATTTAGTGGCCAAATCAAGATCAGCTATTTTTTCCTGGCTACGCTTTCACACTGGGCATATCCATTCGCTTTCAAATAGTCTGAATAGCTCGTGGATATTTTAGCTATGATTTGTTCAAAATCAGCCTGATCTTTCTTAATCCCCTCCAATATACGTTCTTCAACGACATTCTTGGTATTATAATCAACCACCTTCTGACATGCCTCTATTGCATTGGCACCTTCAATTTCAAATTCTTCCAATTCCTTACAGACAGCAGGAGTCTTTGCCTTTTTTCGGATTCCACTCAAATTCAAATTTTCCGATTTCAAATAGCCTATTGTCAATTTAGCATCACACTTATCAGCCAGACGGTAGTATTCGCTAACAGCAAAATTTGACTCTAACTGTCTGCCACGACGCTGCTCATAATCTACCTGTTCTGCAAAACGCCCATACTCCTTTTGTATCTCTGAATTTGAATCCGAATTTTTTAGTTGATCCAAATGCTTTCTCCATCTAATTTCATCATAAATCACCAAAAAACCACTGACCACAGTTAGTACAAATCCGATTGCTAGAGCAGTAATCGCTGGCCTTTTCACCAGGCCCAATTCAGCACGCAATCGCTTGACCTCTGCCCTTAATTTACTTTCACCCATCATATCCTCATTACCAGCAATGGCTTTCTCATATTTATCCACAATCAGCTCTGCCAGATTGGATGATTCTACCGCTTCAGTCGAATTATCATCCGGTGATGATTCTGACTGATCTTTTTCCGAATTATCATTACTGACCGGCAATTGATTAACAGCTGAAATTGGCCCTATTACTGTTTTTTCATTTCGTTTCAAAGGAATAATCAGATTAACCGCCAAAAAAGTAGCCCGTCTATTCTCATTAATAGCTTTGCGCTGCTCTGGAGTAAAAAGATTTAGTCCAAATTGCTCTTCCTGCCACAAAGTGTCCACAATATCAGCTTCTTTCGCTGCAACGAATTCTTCGTCAGTGAATATCGGTCTGTATTTTTTGGCAAATAAACTCATCTAGATAGATTTAAATAAGTGGATAAAATACCAGAAATTTACAAAAAGTAAAGGCTAGTGCTTGGCAAAACTTAGCGGGAAAAACCTCCAAAAATTTCTTTCCTGATTAAATATCCAGATTCTTTACCGCTTTGGCATGAGCCTGAATAAACTTTTTGCGTGGCGCTACTTCACTACCCATCAGAGTTTCAAAAACCTTATCGGCAATTTCCGCATCTTCTACAGCAACCTTGAGCATAGCACGTCTGTCCGGATCCATGGTAGTTTCCCAGAGCTGTTCAGGATTCATTTCACCCAAACCTTTATAACGTTGTGGATGTAATTTATCCGGATTTGGGAAAGTACTTTTCAATCTTTCCATTTCATCCTGAGAATAAGCATAAACAACCTTTCTATTTTGCTCGAGTTTATAAAGTGGTGGCTGGGCAATATATAAATGTCCATTTTCAATCACTGGTCTCAAATACCTATAGAAAAGTGTCAGCAATAAAGTACGGATATGCGCACCATCCACATCAGCATCCGTCATGATAATTACTTTGTGATAGCGCAACTTGGTTGGATCCAGAGTTTCACCAATTCCCATACCCAAAGCCACAATCAAATTTTTAATTTCTTCAAAGCCCAGAACTCTATCCATACGGGCTTGTTCCACATTCAAAATTTTACCTTTAAGTGGAAGTATAGCCTGTGTTTCACGATTTCTGCCCTGTTTGGCACTTCCTCCCGCAGAGTCACCCTCCACCAGGTACAATTCAGAAACACCCGGATCTCTGGAAGTACAGTCAGCCAATTTACCAGGTAAAGTCATACCTTCCAAGGCACCCTTTCTGACAATTGCATCACGGGCAGCACGGGCAGCCAAACGGGCACGGGCAGCCAAAGCACATTTACCAAAAATCACCTTGGCTTCAGATGGATTTTCCTCCATGTATTGACCAAAAGCCTGACCAAAAACATTCTCCACAGCCGTTCTCATTTCTGAATTACCCAATTTACTCTTGGTCTGACCTTCAAATTGCGGATCCGGAATTTTTACTGAAATAATTGCTGTTAATCCTTCACGTACATCATCAGCGGTAAGATTATCTTCTTTTTCTTTAAGCAAACTATTGGCACGGGCATAATTATTGATGGTTCTGGTCAAAGCAGAACGGAAACCAGTCAAATGCATCCCACCTTCAGGTGTATTGATGGTATTGGCAAAAGTAAGTACCTGATCATTAAACGCATTAGTATATTGAAGAGCAATTTCGATATAACCTTCTTCTACGGTTCTATCCAGGTAAAAAACACCACCCAGAGTTTCTTTATTGTGATTCAAATGCTGAACATAAGATTTGATACCACCTTCAAAATAAAATTGATTGGCCCTGCCACTTTTCTCATCTCTGAGCCGAATTGATACACCTTTGGTCAAATAGGCCTGTTGTCTCAAACGGGCCAAAATAGTATCAAAATCGAAATCCATTGTATCAAAAATATCCTCATCAGGGAGAAAAGTAATTTTTGTACCACGTTTTTCAGTTTTTCCGGTCACTTTGATATCGCCCTGTGGAACACCAATTTTGAAATTCATTGCATGAATTTCTCCATCGCGATAAACCTCAGCTTTCAGCCAGGTAGATAAGGCATTTACCACTGAAGCACCCACACCATGAAGACCACCCGAAACCTTATAACCACCACCATCACCGAATTTACCACCGGCATGCAATACGGTTAAAACCGTTTCCAAACCTGATTTACCTGTTTTTTCTACTTTATCTACGGGAATACCACGACCATTATCCTCAATCGAAACTGAACCATCCTTATTCAGAGTCACTTCAATATCAGTACAATGACCTGCCATTGCTTCATCAATTGAGTTATCAACAATTTCCTTAATTAAATGGTGTAAACCAGCTACATCGGTTGTACCAATATACATACCTGGTCTTTTTCTGACAGCCTGCAGACCTTCCAAAACCGTAATATTTTGCGAGCTGTAATTACTAGAAGTCTTTTGATCCATTATGATAAAAATTACTGAGAAAACGGTTTCCTTTTAGAAAACCGGGCCTATTCTAACCAATAAATCTGAAAAACACAATTGACCTTTGGAATTTAATTCGGATTCTTAACTCTTGGGACTTTTGGCTTGTTGATAGTACTGTCTACCTCATTATTGCCTTCAGTCACAGTTCCATCAACATTCTGAATCACGGTCTCTTCATTAATACCCGGAATTTCCGTAGTTTCCACAATAGTCACGCCTGGAGCAGTTCCTGTCATACTATTTGAATCAGTAACAATCTGTTGGGATAGCTCCGATCTCAATTGATCAATTGAAACACTTTCCTGATTGTCTTTCTTGAATTGCTCAAATCTTTGTTTATAAGTGGTTCCACGACCAGTGGAATTAACATATTCAGGTGAATTAAGGAAGCGGTTGAATACGCCATAATCCTCCAGTCTCTCCCGAAACAATTGTGATACCGCCACCTGGGAATCCGCCGGCAATTCAATTCTGGAAATCTCAGTAAATAATAAAGCCAAAATATTCTGGGCATCAATTAAAGGTACATTTCCTTCCAGGAAGAAGTTTTCCAGTCTTCTCAAAAAATCAATTCTCTGGGAAATCACCGCCTGTATTTCTTCTATTTTATCTGAAGTTGAAGGCAAAAGAGACAAATATTTATTTTCCACATATAACTTTCCGGTGAAATAGGCCTGACGATACAGCTGTGGATGTTGTACAAATAAATTGTCCAGCGCCTGATTCTGTCTCTGAACATAAGTAATATTGGCAGTCAGCTCAGATTTATACTGATCAGTCAGTGATTTAAAGGCAATCATATACTCATCAAAAGTATCCTTTAGATTCTTCAAGTCATTATTATCGGCATAATAGCCAAGTGTATTGATTTTCTCTGTCAGAAAAGCAAATTTAGTCGCCAACTCAGCTGACCCGCCTTTCAAGGAATCCAGATAAATTTTTTCCAGAACCAGTTTCAAACCAAACAGTGCATCTGAAGGATTGGCAAAAGACAAATATTCATATTCATTTTTAACTCTTTCCTGATACTGACTTTTCAACTCATCCCCATACACAACAAACAATTCACCAGCCAAACTGGTAAAAGTATTAAGTCTTTCAGTAGCTTCATCTTTTCGGCCATAATCAAACAGGTATTGAGCATCATAAAGCAGATCATAAAGCGCATCGAGATTTCTATCACCCACTCTTTCCTGTGAAAAAGTCATTGTATTAGCCAAATCCCGGAGCGTTGCATCAATCTTATAATTGGAAGCTTCCAGAGAAGAATATTTCAGTCCCCTGGTACGGATTTTTTTCAGACGCCCATCACGAATTCTGCTAGTTAAACTGGCATCAAGTTCAACATTTTTACTCAACCATTCATCAGTAATTAATAGTGATTTATCAAAATTACTGTAATTGAATTCCTTAACCAGTTTGGAGAATAACAGCTTGGCCACAGTATCTCTGTTTTCTGCTATTTTATTCGAATAAACCGTCATCTGAGTACTCTGCGGCAAATAAATTCTGCTGATCAAAACCGAATCATTTTCATCAATATATTTTTTGGCCAAATAATTCTTGTCCACAAAACCAACCGTAGCCGCCTGTTGATGGGCATAAACAATAGTTTGACCGGCTTCGCTGGAAAGATAATCAATACTTTGTCCCGGTATAATTACGCCGCTATCCACAAGAATATTCAGATCAGCATTACTATAAAGATTATTCAGCCAGATTTTTCCTTCCACTAATTTAAAAATAAAAGCCGGCTTGGATTCATCAATAATAACAATTTGCAATTTTGTATCCACACCCAAGCGTATTTCTCCATCTTTGGAAAAATTAATTATTACCGCATTATTTTGACCAGATTCAACCGTGTCACCAATTTCCAGTTGTTGTCCCTTGGCAAGTCTCAAACTTTTTCCTGCTCTGTTGACATTAACTCCACCTTCAAAATTATTTCCCAGCATGACCTGAGTTCCCTTGTCCTGGGCTACTGAACTGATCACATTTCCTTCATAAAAAAATGATCCCACAAAAATCATTCCAGCCAGTATGGCCATCATCAGAAGGTGAAAT
>JADLFY010000003.1 GCA_020849575.1 Candidatus Peregrinibacteria bacterium | reverse complement strand
GTTTTTCATCAACCATGATGTCCGAATGATCATCGAGTAGAATGGGGCCATTCTGAATGGCAAAATCAAGGTTGGTGGGGAGATCCTGGCTGGCGGGAATTAGTTTGGGCTGATGATTTTTGTTGAGCAAGAAAATACCGTTAATCAGCTGACCTTTTTGATAATCGTGCAGGGTTTTTCCACGGGAAATCAAAAGTCCGGTTGATTGGAATTCTTCAGTGAAAAAAGAGCCATTAAAAGTGACAGCAGACTGGTTTTTGTCATGAACATCTTTGATGGAGTCGCTGATGGGAGACTGTTCATTTTCAACTATTTCCAGATCAAAAAGTTGAGGATCGATACTGACAATTTGAAAATCTTTTTCTTCAAGGGATTGGGTTTCGTAAGTAATACCTGCGGGAAGAGTACTGGGGGATGATGTATTACTGGTTTTAATTTCTTTTAAATTGAATTGGCACCCGCTTAAAGCGATGTTGACAGTGAGAAGTGCTGTGATGGCTATGGATGAACGAAGTAGCCTCATTAAGGAAGATTTAGGGGCAGTTCTACAGGCAGGTTCAGAGGAAGAGGGTCAGAGCTGTTGGGTTTGGAGGAGTTGAAACTGGAAGCGTTGCTGCCCGAATTGCCCGGGTTGTCAGAACTGGGGGAGTTTTCTCCAGATGAAGAGGTTGGTTCGGTGATTGGAGTTGGGGTGCTTTCCGGGCTGCTAAGCAGAGTTAATTGGGTTTCACCAATATTGGCATTGCTGTCATAAATTCTGATAGTGAGTTTGAAAGAGGATTTGCCACCAAATTTGGGGAGACGGATTTTACCGGCATAAGGACTCTGATCCTGTTTGTATTGTAATTGTCCATCAAGATAATAAAGTACTTGTTTCACGCCGCCATTGGCATGGGGGCTAACTTGAACGGTGAGATTTTTGTCGCTAACGACATCTTTATCTTTATAATTGAGAACTTCAATTTTTGGTGTTTCACTAGGGGCTATGCTTGTACAGGTGACACTGCCTGCTTCGCTCATACGGAATTCAGTGTTTTCTTTTAACCAATCCTGGGCAGCATTTTCCCAGGTTTCACGGCTGGGGTCGATATCGTGAAGGATGGCAGAATTACGTCTTTGTGCTGTTCCAGGTTCGCAGGGGGCGGAAGAAAGAGTTTCGGAGGCGGTGAAATCGGGTAGACCATTGTAGCTGTCATCTATTTCGGTGGGGACAGCGAAACCGGCAAAGAAGTCGGTGACCTGCTGATCGGCAGGAGTTAATTCACTGACCAGTTTTCCACTATATTTGGAAACGGCGACCTGTTTGATTCCTTCCGGAATAGGGAATTCTTCTGCTGGTTGGCCGGCCAGGGATTTCTCCATGAATTCTTTGAAAATGGGGGCGGCAATATTGTAACCGTCCGCAGCGTAATTGAGAGGGCCGTCTTTGCTATCATCATTATTACCAGCCCAAACACCGGTAACCAAATTGGTTGTATAGCCGAGTGTGAGCAAATCATGAGGCAGATATTGTGAGCCGTTTTTGCGGTTTGATGTTCCGGTTTTGGCGGCGTTGATCTGGCCATCAACATTGACGTTTGGACCAACGTTTACTGTACGATCTGAAAGTATGCTGGTAATCAGATAAGCAATTTGAGGGTCAACAGCCTCTTCGCCTTCTGATTCTTTCCATTCTTCTAAAATTTCACCCTGAGCATTTTCTACTCTTAAAATCCAGACTGGATCGTGATGTACACCAGCATTGGCAAAAGTTCCAAAAGCGTTGGTCATGCTGAGCAGCGTAACTTCCGGGGTACCAAGTACCATGGTTGAACCGTAAGTGCGTTCTTCATCCAGAAAATCTACACCAAGTTTTTTGGCGAATGGTAAGACTGTTGCCTGTTCTCCGGCCAGGAAAAAGGCTTTAATGGCAGGAATATTTCTGGATTGGCCAAGTGCTTTACGCAGGGAAATTGGTCCCTGGAATTTGCCGTCAAAGTTTTTTGGCCAGTCATTGCCGAAGGGAGTTGGTACGTCAAAAATAATGGAAGCGGGGGAGTAACGATTCATGAAAGCCGCAGCGTAAACAATAGGTTTGAAAGTTGAACCATGCTGGCGATAGCTGGTAGCGATGTTGGTTTTGCCGTCAATAGTGTCGCTGAAATAATCTTTGGAACCGACCATGGCCAAAATCTGTCCATTGGCGGGATTCATGGAAACCAAGGCTTCATTTTTGACATTGTATTTTTCTTCATAGCCTTTTTCACGTTTCTCAATAGCCTGTTCAGCGATTTCCTGAAGCTTGGGGTCGATGGTGGTGTAGACTTTAAGTCCGCCGTTTTCTACCAATTCTTTGCCATAACGGTCTTCCAGTTGCTGGATAATTGACATGACAAAATGAGGAGCTTTGATGTTTTGATGATAGTCGTTGAATTCGATGCTATGAATTTCTTCCAAAGCGGCAGTTTTTTCTATATCAGTAATTTTGCCTGTTTCCACCAGACGTTTTAAAACCAGGTCGGAGCGGCCAGCCAAATATACTTTGTGATCGCCTACGTCAATATTCTGGCCGATTAAACCGGTGATAATATCATCTTCATCAATGTCATTTTCGGAGCGGATATTGCGTCGGGTCAATTCTTCCGGGTCAAGACTTTTGGCCAGTTTGGTAAATTTGTATTGGCCATAAGGATTGTAATGGCTGGGAGCCTGGGGAATGGCAGCGAGTATGGCTGATTCGGCCAGGGTCAATTCACTGGCATGTTTGTCAAAGTAAACCTGGGCGGCTTTTTCAGCACCATAGGCGTTGTTGCCATAAGGAATTTTGTTGAGGTATTTTTCCAGAATGGTGTCTTTGTCAAAAGCCTCTTCCATGCGCACGGCCAAAATTAATTCTTTCACTTTTCTGATCAGTGATTTTTCTGAACTGAGGAAAGTTAATTTGATGTATTGCTGGGTAATGGTCGATCCACCTCCGGCCTGACCGGCTTTGAAAACAGCTCTGGCCAAACCAAACATATCGAATCCGGGATGAGAATAGAATTGGTCATCTTCGATAGCGATAGTGGCGTTCACAAGGTTTTTGGAAATTTGGCTGAGATTTTTGTATTCACGGTTTTCGGCCCCAAATTTTACATAGAGTACATTGCCTTCGCGATCATAAATAGTGGTGGATTGAGCTACAGAGAGTTTGTCCAGATCACGGACATCAGGGAGTCCAATAGAGAGAATAGCAATGGAAGCGGCAAATAGAATTGCGCAGAAAATAATAAAGGAGCCAAAAGCAATTACCGTAAGAATGGCGATTTTTTTCCAATCAGTATGGCCATGTTCAGTAGTAAAATGCTGGTGACGAAAGCGTCGGAGCTTGGCCATCATATGACGAACCTGTTCTTTATTGAGCAAGGGGGTTTTTTCCTTTTAAATAACGCAAAAATTCTAGCAAAAAGCCACCCTATTTACAATTATCTGTCAAGATGGTTTGGTGAATATATAAATCTAGAATGATGGTATATAGTCGAGGAATTCGGGTCTTTTTGTATATAAACCTAAAAATAGGGCGGCCAGAATGATCAAAATGCCGATTATCAAGGTGATTTTTTGTTCTGAGGTGCCTTTTTTGAGCAGATCACCAAAATACATTTTGAAAACCAGAATGAGCATCAAAATCAGAATGCCCAGATAAAAAATATCGCGGAAATTGGTTTCCAAAGGTATAAAGCCCACCAGGAAAGCCAGCAGGCCAATCAGAGCGATTAGGCCCATTTCCAGGTTGCGGTAGCGGACAGCTCGGTATAGATAAAATATTCCGCCTAATACATAGACAATGAAAGTTAAAATAATCAGAAATTGAGTTACTGTTTTGATTATTTCAAGAATTTGATCTTCCATTTAGCTGATTAGCTTTAGGCTTTTGTTACCCACGAATTTCTGCTCCCAGAGCCTGGAGATTGGTGAGGATTTTTTCCTGGATTTGTTTCATGTCGGCATCAGTGAGGGTGCGGTCAGGAGCCTGGAGTGTGATGCGATAAGCCAGGGATTTTTTGCCTTCAGGAATATTGGAGCCCTGATAGAAATCAAAGAGTTCAACATTGTGGATCAGGTTTTGATCGGCTTTGCGAATGGATTTTTCAAATTCGGCCACTTCTTTTTCGGCATCTACGATAGCGGAAATATCAAATTCGATGGCTGGGAAGCGCGGAATGGAGCGGTAGCGGAGTTCCGCGCGGGGGAGGGCGTGGAGTTCAGTGTAATGTAGATTGAAGCAGGCGACCTGGTATTTATCCAGATCGAAATTGGCAGCGATGGCTGGATGAAGGCTGAAAAGTTCAATGAGTGGTTGTTTGGTGCGGGGATTAATCCAGACGGCGGATTTGTTGGGATGGGCCAGAGGATTCTGGTCCGGATTGGAGGCTCTTTGATATTGAAGTGAAGTGATTTGCAGGCGGCGGAGCAGTAAATTAAGAGCGGATTTGGCCAGATAGAATGGTTCTTGACGGTCTTTTTTGGGTAAAAGTACCAGACCGGCCAGGTGTTTTTCTTCTAAAGGAAAGTATTGTTGGATATTGCGATAGCTGCGGCCAATTTCGTAGAGGTTGAAGGAATCAAAATGCTTGAGATTTTCGTGAGCGGAATGCAGGAGATTGGGAATGAGTGATGTGCGCAGATGAGTTTGTTCTTCGGAAAGATAATTGCGGATTTTCAAATGGTCAGCTTCATTTAAACCAGCTTTCTGGAGAGTTTTGAGGCTGTAAAAAGAATAGTTAACACATTCTTTGAAGCCGAGTTCCAGGCTGAATACATCGCGGATTAAATGCTTTTCGCGGCGTTCAGTGTTGGGACGGGCGGGACGGATGGCAACTTCCGGTAAAGTGGCAGGAATTTTTTCATAACCATAAAGACGGGCGATTTCTTCGACCAAGTCATCCTGATGATTGATATCTTTGGTGGCACGGAAAGAAGGAATAGCTACTTCGATAGTGGTGGAGGATTTGGTTTTAGGAAGGGTGACTTCAAATTCCAGTTTTTCCAAAAGTTCTTTGGCCAGTTTTGGAGTGATTTCCACGCCGATTTTTTGGCTGGTGCGGCTGAGGTCGAGTTTAACTTTGCGCGGTTTGTAGGTGAAATTGTTGATATCCTGTTTGCGACTGACAATGCGGGCATTGGGACAAAGATCGAGAATAATTTTTACCAGACGATCCAGGGCCTGTTCAGCCAGCAAAGGGTCGAGGTCTTTTTCAAAGCGTTGAACTGCTTCGGTACGAATGCCCAGTTTGGTGGAGGTTTTGCGGGTGGAAATTGGGTTGAAATTGGCCGCTTCCAAAGTAATGGAAGTAGTTTCATGGCTGATTCCAGAATGCAGACCGCCTTTGATTCCGGCTATAGCCAGAGGTTTCTCAGCATCGGCAATAATCAGCATGCCGGGGTCGAGTTCTTTGCTTTCATTATCAAGTGTCTCGATTTTTTCTGCTTTTTTGGCCTGACGAACAATGATTTTTCCGCCAGCAATTTTGTTGGTATCGAAGGCGTGCAGGGGATTGCCGAGTTCCAGCATGACGAAATTGGTGGCATCAACGATATTGTTGATGGAACGGTTGCCAGTATTTTCCAAAGCAGTGCGAAGCCAGTCTGGAGATGGTCCAACTTCTATACCTTCAATGGTGAGGGTGAGATAGCGGGGACAGGCTTCGGGATTTTCTACGGTGACAGGAATTACGATAGGAAGTTTTTGATCGTATTTGGTGTGAAAAGCTGGTGCTTTGAGTTTTTCGTCAGTGATAGCGGCGATTTCACGGGCAATACCATAATGTCCCCAGAGATCAGGACGATGAGTGAGAGTTTTGTTTTCAATGTCGATAATGATGTCATTTTTGTTCAATGCTTCAGCGAGAGGAGTGCCGGGTTTTAGATTTAAATGGGATAAGTCGAGAATTCCATCAACCTCATCTTTCAGGCCGATTTCGGAGGCGGCACAAATCATACCGTTACTTTCTACTCCACGGATTTTGGTGGGTTTGAGTTCGACTAAATCGCCTTCGCCATGCCAGCGGACTTGGGAACCGGAGAGAGCGACAGCGACAGTCTGACCTTCAAAAATATTAGAAGCACCGCAAACTATCTGAAGAGTTTCAGAGCCGACATTGGTTTTGGTGACACGTAATTTGTCAGCATCAGGATGGGCAGAAATGGATTCGATTTTGCCAATAACCATTTGGTCGAAACTGCCGGCCAGATCAATAATTTCTTCTACTTCAGCAGTACGAATGGTGAGTAATTCTTCAAAAGCTTTCCAGTCAGTTTGAGAATCAATATTAACGTAATTTTTGAGCCAGTTTACAGAAATTTTCATAGTTTTGTTTAGAACTGATTTAAGAATCTCAAGTCATTGGAGTGAATGAGACGAATGTCATCGATGCCGTATTTGAGCATGGCCATACGTGTCAGACCAAAGCCAAAAGCCCAGCCCTGATATTTTTCCGGATCGAGACCGCCGGCTTTGAGTACATTAGGGTGAACCATACCGGCTCCCATGACTTCCAGCCATTTACTTTGATTACCTTTTTTCCAAAGCATATCCATTTCGATGCCGGGTTCCACAAAAGGAAAATAGCCGGGACGGAAACGGACTTTGATTTCTTTGTCGCCGAAAAATCTTTGTAAAAATTCATTCATGATTCCTTTGAGATGGGCCAGTCCAATACCCTGATCGATGAACAGACCTTCGACCTGGTTGAAAGTGCTATCATGGGTGGCGTCAGTGGCTTCATAACGGAAAACTCTGCCTGGAATGATAATGCGAAGAGGGGCACCGTGTTTTTCCATCATACGGATTTGGCCAGGTGAAGTGTGGGTACGCAGCAATAAATGGCCGTGTTTGGTGTCGGTAGGATGATCAAGGAAGAAAGTATCCTGCATATCGCGAGCAGGATGATGGCTGGGAATATTGAGAGCTTCGAAATTATAATATTCGCTTTCAACTTCTTTACCATCAGCAATTTCAAAACCCATTTCCGCAAAAATCTGTTCTACTTCACGTTGGAGGCGGGAGAGGGGATGAATGGTGCCAGATTCCAGAGAACGCTGGGGGTTGATCTGATTCAGGGTAATGTCAAAAAACTCTGCCTGGAGTTTGGCGTCTATTTCGGCTTTTTGGAGATAGCGTTCCCGGGTTGTGTAGGCTTCAGTGAAGCCGTTTTTGAGTTTTTGAATTTCCTGGCCTTTACTGCGCTTTTCTTCGGGGGAGAGGTCTTTGAGGGTTTTGAGCAGTTCGGTGATTTGCCCGGAGCGACCCAGATATTTGACTTCGACTTCTTTCAGAGCGGTAATGGTAGAGGCGGCTTGGATTGCTTCGAGGGCCTGCTTGAGTAGCTTTTCTGGCATGGGTTGTGGCTAAATGATGCCCCTAGAATTTACGGGTTTGGCTCTTAAAATGCAAATTTTTTGCGTGTTTGTGGATTAAGTAATTATGTTTGTTTGACTTTGTCTTGTAAGAAATAAATTCCTATGTAGGAAAGTGGAGTGTAGAGGAGTCCCATGGCTACTTTGTATAACCACCAGGAGATGATGATATTGATAAGGGTTGGAGTTGGATAAATGCCTGCAAAGGCAATGACCATGAAGATGGTTGTGTCGAGTAATTGAGACCAGAGATTGGAGAGAAAGGAACGGAGCCAGAAGGGTTTAACTCCTAATTTTTCACGGAAGAAAAAGAAGGCAATTACGTCTTGATATTCGGCGATTAGGAAAGCGGCCAAGGAGGCGATGGCGATTCTTATTGAAATGCCGAAGATTTGATCGTAGCTGATTTTTGCCCATTCGCCATCTGCTGACCATGGCATAGCGAGTGATAGAAATGAGAAGGCAATAAATAGGGCTGTGCTAATGAAGCCGGCGAGAACGAATAGTTTGGCGATGCGTTTTCCGTAAACTTCACCAATGATGTCGGTCATTAAGAATACTACGGGAAAAGAAAATACAGCTACAGACAGGTGTGAATCGAAAATGAAGGACATTATTTTTAAACCGAGTGTGTTGGCGGCGAATAGGGAGGTTAGATAAATGGCGAGAGCGATGATTAGTTTTTTGAAAGACTTTTCGGTGAGTTGAATCATGGGTGTTTTTTAAGTTGATAAATTTTGGACAACAAAAAACCACCCGATAGGGCGGTTGTAATTTATGAAAACAAACCGTGGCCTATCGGTTGGTGATAGTATTGTCTATGAAACCGGACCAGGTTTTGATGCGATGATTGTGGAGCATGGTTGAAAATTATGCTGTTTCGCTGATGTGAGGTTATTCCTCCGCGGGGAATTTTGCAAATTTTTAAGTGTGATTATGCTGGAATTAGCATAAATAAAAACCCCTCCGGAGAGGGGCTTTTATTTCAAGTGAAGTTAGAAATTATCTAACAGCGTCCTTGAGAGATTTACCAGCTTTGAAAGCAGGAAGCTTCATTGCAGGGATCTTGATCTTTTCACCTGGGTTGCGTGGATTAACACCAGTTCTAGCAGCTCTCTTTGATACACGGAATGTACCAAAACCAGTAATAGTTACTGATTCACCCTTTTTGAGTGATTTTGTAACGCTATCCAAAAGAGCGTCAAGGACAGCAGCAGCGTCCTTTTTTGTAACACCAGCTGCACCAGCAGCGTTGTTAACGAGATCTTGTTTTGTCATGGTCTTATTGAGTTAAGAATTAGACTGAAACGATTATAGAAGGCGAAGACCAAAAGGCAATAGATGACTTACTAAAGGGGTGTATAGATTGTTTTTCAAGCTATTCTCACGATTAAACGATAGGCGATTTTTGGCTTGTTTCAATCGTTTGTAGTTAAGTTGCCATTTTTTGGCTTTGTGTTGCGGTTAATCGCTGGTAAGTAGCGTTTCACTACGAAAAAATTTTCCAGTCAAATTGAAATTGGAGGGTAAAAAGATGTTTTTTCTTATCAAATAGGGGAGAAATAGCTGGAATTTATCATATTACAGTATTGTTAGTGTGGTGATTTTGTGGTAAAATAATATGAAAAAATAAATATCCTAAATAGACATGAAAAATAATTTAGCCAAATTAATAACTCTGTTCACCGTTTTGGTGACTGGAGTTTTGACAGGTGCCAGCCTGACTTTTGCGGCAGGTGCGCATGAATATGAAAATCCTCCCTGCTATGACGTGACTGGCAGTACGACAGCAGTACTGGTCAGCGGTGTCAATAATGGCGGAGTGATGAATTTTGATGATCCAGGCGTAAATGCTGCGGCTCAAGCCTGTGTACGTATGAGTTCTTCTGCTCCTGGTGCTGTACCGGTAAGACTGGAAGGATGGGTATGGAATACCAATCTGGGCTGGGTGAGTTTGTATTGTCCAGGCGGTGGTGGTGCTTTGAATCTCGGTTATGCCTGTGGTTCAGTGGCTTATTCAGTGAATTTTAATGCTACTGGTGGTACTGCTCCTGATTTTGCCAATGTAACCATGAATGGTTATGCCTGGGGTGATAATATCGGCTGGATTTCTTTTGACAGTGCTTATCATGAATTGCGACCTACTTCGAGTGGTGTAAATCGTGGTTATGTGGATCCGTCTTTCCCGGCTGTGATCAGACATGCCTGGGCCGATTCAGTCGGATGGCTGGATTTTGCCGGTGTACGTTTCTACTGGTTTGACAGTGATCCACCAATTCCTGGTGCTGCTTTGAATTATGTAAATATTTGTTCTCAAGCTGATTTGCTTCCTGGGCCATATGCGGTGGGCGCACCAAAATGTAGTTGTGATCTGGATAGTACCTGTACACAACTTACTGATAAAGCCTTGATACCTTATGCCACAGGTGGTTCAGCTGGTGCTGACGCCTACAATCTGGATGTTGGTTTCGTCGATGCCGGTGTGAAAATAGATAATCTCAAACTGAGAGATTGTGCGAGTGACAGTGTCAGCATGTATACAACCGGTTCAGGAGGATATACTTATTGTGGACGTATCGCTTTGACCTGGGAAGATGATGTTGATTATGATCAGACAACTGCAGCCAGCCAAACTCAGTCTTCACCAAAATTCAATTCCAATAATAGTGGAGCTACCAGAAAACCTTTAAGTGGTATGGGTGGTGATTTCAGTTATATTGCTTTTGATACTGAGTGGAGAGCCAATCTGGCTTCATTTGCACCGACTTCTGATGCAAATGCCAGTGCAGATATGCAAAATGAAAAGTTCTATTATAGTGATGGTCTTGGTGGATATGATGGTACCAAGACTTCTCAAAATCTGCTCAGACTGAAAGAAATCAAATTGCTGATGTTCAAATACAGTACTGACGGTGTAACTCCGGGTACATGTATTTATGGTACTATCAATGGATCAAATTGTGATTTGAGAAATTATATGGCGGCCAGTGGATCTACTTTAAGTTTCAAGCCGGTTTATGATTTCGGAACACTTAATTATGTTGATCTGATTGGCGGTAAAGTGTTGAAATTTATTAATGTCGGTTCTCCTGATGCTGAAGTCAGATTTGAATGGATGGCCAGCTGGTTGAAGGGCGTACTGCTCAGTGGAACTCTGGATGTACATGGTTATGTTGGTTTACAGGATGGTGGTGCATATCGAATGAAATTTGTACCAGTTTACCCTTCAGATGAAGCATCTGCTTATACTGATGCTGCTGGTCCAAGTGCCTGGGATACAATCTATAATTTGTCGGCTCAGCTTTATGCTGATACTCCGGGTGCGGCTGTCTCTGCTACAGCTGGTCCATATCTCTATACTAAAGTGAGTTATCAATTGGCGGCATTGCCTGGTCAGACTATCAGATATTTCTCCAATAAATTGCCGAGAATTAAAGCTGGTCTGTTGATTAATCCCGTAGCCAAAGTTCAGGGTAATGTATTTATTACGGATTTTGCCCAGAAAGCTGCTGATGTTTCATTGAGAAGTCTGGGTAATATTGCCAGCAATTTGAAACGTGAACAGATACTGAGAAATGTTTCCAAATTCCTTCGTGGTACATCAATTACCGGAAGTGGTGATGCTACTCCAACCAGTTCAAGAGTAGTTATTAATAATCTGTCTGCTCCGGCTGCCTCCGGTCTCAACGAATTGCTGCCGGGCAAAGTTTATTATGTCAAAGGATCAAATCTGGAAATCAACTGTGGTGCGGATTGTAATCTGGCTGATGGTACCAAGAAAACTTTCATTGTGGAAAACGGTAATATCTTTGTCAGATCAAATGTTATTGCTTCCAATGGCAGTCAGGTTGGTTTGATTGCACTTAGAAATCTGGAAGGGGATAGACAGGATCAAGGATTCCTCTATTTGGAAAAAGATGTTACCTGGTTATCCAATGTAAATATTTATCTGGATAGAGTAATGCAGAGTTACAATGCTACAGGAGGTAATTTCTATGATGCCAATGGTTTCTATGTCGGTGATACTGCTGATGATTATGGCAGACAGGGCCTTTATACAAATCAATTGGTGATTGAAGGTACAATCGCTTCGATGAATGGTGTAGGTAATGCCTCCAGAAATCCAGCCTCTGATGAAAGTGGAGCTACGATTGGCGGAAGCAATATCTGTACTACCTATAGACCAGCAGGTGCGTTGGCTAATATATGCAGAGCACGTGTAGTTGATCTGAACTATCTGCGTTACTACGGTCCAGGTCTGGAAATTTGTACTGGTTCAGAAGGAACCGGGGCGGTGGTGAATGCTCCTCGCGATCAGGCTTTGAAAGCTGGTGGTGTGGATCCAGCACTGGGTTGTAATCCGGAAGCTACTGGTTATGACATTGATGCAACTGCTTTGTATGACGGTTCAACACCAAATGGTGATTTGGTTGCTGGTGGTGGTTCAGGAACTAAATCCAAGTACTATACCAGCAAGGGAGTTGCAGCAAGTCTGGCTAATGAATATCCGGTGAATTTCTTCTATAAGCCAATTGCCAATGATCTGCCAGGCTTTGAAGTGGAATTATCAATTAATCCTTCAATTGAATAATTATGGCTTCTGAGCAGGTATTAAAAAAGTTATTGGAAGCAGCGAAAATATCCAGCTCATTTGCCGGAATGAAGGAAGAAGATATCTGGGCAGCCTGCCAGGCTTATCGAGACCGAAGCGATGAAGAAGTAGAAGCGGCCATCAAAAGGATTGACCAAAAGGAAGTGGCTCTGAAACTGGCAGCTGAGGAACATGAAAAAGCTTTACAGGCCAAGAGAGATCAGCTGAAAGTGGCACGGATGCAGGAAGCCGAGGAAAGAGAAATGGACATTGGTAAAGCGGAAAAATTACTTGAAGAATTATTTAAAAATTAACTACAAACAAATGTTTAATAAGAGAATGATATATTTTGCGCCCAATGAAGCTTCACCAGAAGGTGAACAAAAAGGCCCTGATGCTGCGAAAGCCAAAATGGCTGAATTTTTCCAGCCAGGTCCTGATGAATTGGATGACAAAAATAAGCCCAAAGTAGAACAGACAAAAGATCCTATTAGCAAAGATGAAATTGCCAAATGGTCCAAAGGCTATCCGGAAGTTAGTCCTACCGGTGAAAATAAAGCTATAGTAGACAAAATGAAGGCGGAATTTGTGGCTAAAAATGAGAAAGAAGGAAGAGGTGGTGCCCAGATGATGCATCGCGATACTATCACCTGGTCAGAAGGTAATAAACCACCACAATATGTTTTGGTTTATGATGGGTTGCATAAGCCAGCTGAAAGATTGTTCAAGGAAAAACTGGCTGATCCGGTTGATTCATTACTTAGTGAAATTTATAGCAAAGGTAAACCTACAGAATTGCCTAAAACCGATAAAATGGTGGCAGAAGTCAAGAAGGCTGCTGATCCTTTGCCAAATAAAGATGGTCAATATTGGGAATCAAGTGCGAGTGGTGGTGTCAAATACGCTTTGGTATATGACAGCAGAAAATCTGATCCGCTCCGAATATTTAAGGGTCAGGCTTAATTTAAGGAAGTTTTACTTCAGGGAAGGGACGGAGCTGGTCGAAGACCAGCTCTTTTATTTCGTTGAGGCGGGTTTCAGTGGGGGCTTCGGCGTGAATGGTGAGATAAGGACTGGTATTGGAATAGCGGGCGAGAATCCAGGCACCGTCGGAGAATTGGAGGCGAACGCCATCGAGAGTAATGCAGTCGACAAAAGGCATTTGATTTTCCGGAGCTATATCATAGAGATGTTGGAAATATTTGGTGACTGTGGTGATGACTTCGTGTTTGCGTTCATCAGGACAGGGGATTTTCAGTTCAGGGATAGCTGGACGAACTGGAATATCAGCGAAAATTTGGGAGAAAGGCTGATCATAATGACTTAGTGCTTCAACTATTTTTACTCCGGCAAAAATGCCGTCATCAAAACCGTAATAATTGAAAAATTTTTCGCCAAAGAAAAGGTGGCCGCTTTTTTCTCCAGCCAGAGTAGCACCTTCATCGTGGAGGCGACGTTCAATATAGCTGTGTCCCACGCGGGACATGATTGGCTTACCATGATGGGCTTTAATATCATCAATCAAAGCCTGATTGACTTTGACATCGTGAATGATTTTTTCTTCCGGATGAGTTTGAAGCAGATGGCGGGCAATTAACATAATGGGGAACTCAGCTGTGTAGTGTTTACCTTTTTCATCCACCAAACCCACGCGGTCGGCATCACCATCGAAACCGATACCGAGATCAGCTCCCACTTCCACAACTTTTTTGCCCAGATCAACCATGTTTTTGGCATGTTCTGGATTGGCTTCGTGATTGGGGAAATTGCCATCGGGTTCACAGAATAATTCGATTACTTCACAGGCGGATTGACCGTCTTTGGTTTTGAGGGCGCGGAAAATGGCCGGGGCATAAGGGCCGGCAACTCCGTTGCCGGCGTCCAGGACGATTTTGAGTGGACGGTTGAGGGTGGTGGTGCTGACGATTTTATTTAGATAATCGGCAGCGATTTGGGTGTTGGTGGAAAGCTGGCCGGGTTTTTCGGGTTGGAGAAAATCTTCGGCTTCTACCAATTTGCGGATTTCCTGGAGTTCCTGATCGGCTACGGAATGGGCATGATGCTGAACAATTTTGATACCGTTGTCCTGTTTGGGATTATGGCTGGCGGTGATATTGACGGCACTGTCGGGGGAGTAGTGACAGGAGGCAAAATAAATCATCGGGCTGGTGGTCAAACCTCCGTCGATAACGTCAAAACCGGATTCGAGCAGACCTTCGATGAAAGCTTTTTGCAGTTTTTCGGAGTGCAGACGATTGTCGCGGCCGACCAGGATATTGCGCGCGCCGTAGGTGCGCGCAAGGTAAGTGGCTGTGCCTTTGGCAATTAATTTGACGGTTTCGGGAGTGAGGTCGGGTTGTGGTTTTTGATCAGTCGGGTCGGCGGTGCCACGAATATCGTAGGCACGAAAAACGGAAGGATTTACTTTGACCATTAAATTGCTTTGAAAAAATTATTTGAGACTGAGTACGTCTTTGAGCGGTTTGTCATTAATGAAAATTTCCAGATCGCTGATTTCATGGAATTGCAGGCCAGTGGTATAGAGCTGGGCTTCTACTCTTGGATTATCACATTCTCCACCCAGAGATAATTCACCACTTATTTTGATGGTGGCAGTGGTGTCCTTGATAGTTACGGAATCCAATTTCAGGTTGGAGTTAGCCAGAGCGTTGAGCATTTCGGGGTCTGGTGTAGGAGTGGTTTTGAAGTTCAACAATTGATTGTAGGCGGCAGTTAATTTGTCGGTGACGGTGGTTGGTTTTTCTTCGCTAAAGACATCGGTGCTGATCATGCCGTCTCCACAGCCGATAATTTCGCCGTTACGGCTGGCTTTTTCTGGTGTGATGAGAAACATTTTGAAACTGGTCACCGAATCATCATTGGACATGGTGACAGTTGGTTTTTCTGAAGCGGTTGTGCCTGAGCAGGCGGTCAGAAAAAGTAAAGAGATGGTCAGAGCTGATAGTTTTTTCATAAATACGTAAAGTTAAAACAGGGACAAATTTAGCATGACCAGAGAATGATGTGAATCAATTCAGGTTGACGGCTGGCTGCTATTTATCCTTGGCGGAAATGTCTGGAAATTTCCCGGGTTTGGGCTTTGCGTTTGAGATCCTGGCGTTTGTCATGGAGTTTTTTGCCACGACCCAAGCCGATTTCAATTTTGATTTTGCCTTTTTTCAGGTAGGCATTGAGAGGGATGACAGTCAGACCATGTTCGGAAAGCTGGCTGTCCAAATGGGCAATTTGTATTTTGTTTAAAAGCAATTTACGATCGCGTTCGGCTTCATGGGGAGTGTCGCTGGTGGCTTTGTTGTAGGCGGAAATATGGCATTTTTTTAGAAAAGCCTCGCCATTTTGGATGCTGACATAGGCAGGTTTTAAGTTGATTTGTTTGGCACGGGCGGATTTTACTTCTGCACCAGTGAGTATGATTCCGGCCTCCATTTTTTCGATAATTTCGTATTGATGAAAAGCTTTGCGGTTGGAAGCCAAACGGGAATCGAAGTCAGTTTTTTTGTGCGGGGTGGCCATATAATGAGGGACGATATTACTGGTATTACGATTGCCAATATTACGGGGTCAGACGGTAAGGAGTGCGGCAGAATGGGATAGATTCGCGGACATGTTCCAGTCCACAAATCCAGGTAACTAAACGTTCTAGTCCATAGCCAAAACCGGAATGAGGGACTGATCCGAATTTACGCAGATCGAGATACCATTGGAAAGCGTCTTCAGGTAATTTGTGTTCGCGGATGCGCTCAAGTAATTTGTC
>JADLFY010000002.1 GCA_020849575.1 Candidatus Peregrinibacteria bacterium | reverse complement strand
CAATCCACGGGCTTGTCAATCTGCTTGAAGGCGTTTTGGGGGTGTGATGTCTGACTTGCTTTGAAAGTATTATGACTTATGTGTGGCCAGGTTGGGCCTCTTGGGAATCAAAGTATCACCCACGTCAAACAGGCCAATAGTGATTGAATTGCCTACAGCCATGGTTTTTTTGGTAGAGATACGGGGAATCGAACCCCGGTTTACAGGATGAAAACCTGTCGTCCTAACCACTCGACGATATCTCCATACTAGTTTTGCTCGAGTATTATATTAAGATCTGACCCCAAGTCAAACTATTTTTGGTCTAAATAAACGGGCTTATCCGGTTTTACCATGCTTTTGACCAAATCGCTGTTTTCAATATTTTTGAAAGATTGGGCATTAATGAGTAGTTGGATCAGATCGTGACTTTTTCCTTGTAGTTGTTCCTTTTGTAATTGTTGCTGTTTTAGAGAATTACCTTTTTGACTGGTTTGGCTGGAATTCAGCAGATAAACAATACTGACCAGAATGATGATGGCCAACAGGGTGAAAAGCAGCATGGAAATGCTTTTTTTGATCTCTACTGAGAGCGGGGTACGGGTGGCAATGGTTTTCCCACGTCTTTTGATAAATTCTTCGCTATCCATCAGGTGGCGGGTTGAAGGATTTGTATTTCACTTTGAAAGACTCCGGTTGAGACTGAATCGACGGCTTTAAAAGCGCTGGTACTCAGATCAATGATGGTACCGTTGACATAAGGTCCGCGGTCATTGATGCGGACATCGACGGTTTTACCATTGGTCAAATTGGTCACGCGGACAATGGTACCAAAAGGCAGGGTTTTGTGTGCAGCAGTCATAACTGAAGTATCAAAAGTTTCTCCTGATGCCGTGCCCTGTCCGTCGAAACGGCCTCCATAAAAAGTGGCACGGCCAAATTCAGAACCGGCTTTGGTTGATTGAAGGGTGCGGTAAATGGTCATGGCAAAATCACCACGATTCAATTGGTCGGCAGCATTCAGATTGCCGTCGCGGTCTTCAACTACAAAAGTTTTTTGATTGGCTAATTTGGCATATTCAGTAAACCAGGTATCAGGTGGAACATCGTCAAAATTTTCTGCTGAACCGGTTTCAGTGGTTAAACCGGATTGTAAAATAATGATTTTTAAAGCTTCCACTTCATTAATGGTTTGTTCCGGATGGAAAGTACCGTCGGGATATCCTGCAACCACCTGATTGTTGAAGGCTTCGCAAACGTATTGAAAGTACCAGGCTTTTGTATCGAGATCGGGGAAAGGACAGCTGGGCTGCCCGGTAATTTCGGCAGTGGCATTCAGAGTGGCCAGAGGTCTTTCCTGATTGCTCATGCTTTGATAAGGGATGGCTCTGACTAATAGTTTCAGGGCTTCGGCACGGTTGATGGCTTGTTTTGGTTTGAATGTTCCGTCTTCATAACCCTGAATTAAACCCAGGGATTTGAGCTTTTTTAATCCGAAATAATATTCGCTGCCGGGTTTCACATCAGAAAATGGAGGTATGCCGTCATCCTGGGGAGTGCTTGCTGGCAGATCGGAAGTATCAACTGATAAATCTGTCAGGGGAGTTTCTACAATTGTCTCAGAGATTGTTTCAGGAAGTAATGATTCTTCTTGAGCCAAGGCAAAATTCGCACAGAGTAGTGGTGCTGCTGTGAGAATAATCAAAAAAGTTTGGGCCGATTTTTTATTAAACATAAATTAGATTACTAATTCTGGTTTAATCACTATGTAGCGGTATTCGCCTTCACCCTGACTTTCAGTGGAGATGTCATTGAATTTTTCCTGAGCCAGATGGAGATGAACAACGCGACGGAAATAAGGAGCCATGGCCGGGAGACTTTGTGGTGAAGAAAGTTTTCTGACCATTTCTACCTTGCGTTCAGCCAGATCAATTACATGTTGTTCCTGGCGGCGGCGGTAATTATCGATATCGAGAGTAATTTCTGGTCGGTCGGGGGATTCTGTCTGATCCAATTTATTCCAGAGTAATAATTTGGTGAGGTGTTGAAGTGCATTGATATTTTCACCACGATAGCCAATCATTAAATTGGGGTGGGAAGTTTCAATGTTAACGCGATAGGAGTTGTTCTGGTCAGCCTGTTTTTCGATGCGGATTTTGTTCAGGCTGCAACCCATTTTTGCGACCAGATCTTCGAGAATTTGATGGATGGTATTTTCCATAGAAATAGATTAAGGTATTAAGCTTTTATGACACGAATGGAGTTGTCTTTATCTTGATCGTCTTTATCGGAATCAGGCTGATTGTTTTGGTCGGAGTCCTGGTTTTCTGATTTGCTGTTTTTACGCTCTTCATTCAGTTGTTTATAATATTCTTTTTTTTCTTTGTTGCTCTTATCATCCACAACTTTAATGCTGGTTTCAACCTGTTCATGTTGTTTGTTGACGATAAGTTGTTGGATTATACCGTAAGTGGTAGAAAATGCCCAATAGAGGCCAACACCTGAAGGGACTGAGGCGGTAAAGAAGGCGATCATTACCGGCATGATGAACATCATGGTGCGACTGGCCGTTTCCATTTCGGAAGATTTGCCAGCGGCCGGTTTTTTGCGTCCCATGCTGAGTTTGACCTGGAGGAATTGTAAAAGACCAACCAGAACGGGCAGAGTAATGAAATCAATTTTAGTTAAATCCCATAATCCGTAGAAATTGGTTTCAATGAGAGTAAGGTCAAAGCTTTTTAACGGAGGATAAAGCAGCCAGCTGCTGCCTGGATCCATACCATTTTGAATCACATTGAATAAACCGATTAAAATGGGTAATTGAATGAGAATTGGTAAACAGCTGCCAAAAGGAGAAACTTTATGTTCTTTGTAAATAGCGAAAGTCTCCTGGGCGATTTTTTGCTGATCATCACCGTGTTTGTCTTTGAGTGAACTGATTTTATGTTGAACTGATTGAAGTTTTTTCTGAGATTTGAGCGCTTTCTGATTGGGTATCAGCAGAATGGTGCGAATCAAAATAGTGAGCAGAATAATAGCTAAACCGAGATTGTGACCAGGTGCAATGCTGGCAAAGAAAATCAAAGCATTATAAATCGGTTGATGAATGACAGTTGTCCAAAGCCAGCCGAAGAAGGACATATTGCCGATTTCAAATTGATTGGATTCCAGAGTCTGATCGCCAAGAGTTAGTTTCAGACGATAATTACCAAGTTCTGAGAATAATTGATGACTCCAGCTCTGTAATTTGATCTGATGTTTTTCCTTGGGTTGAATGATAGTATCCTGCAGGCCTTCGCATTTGAGAGGGGCGGCGTATTCCACACTTTCCCATTGTCCATTAACCAGTTTTTCTACTTTAACCGGAGCCTGGGGACAGAGATTCTTGATAGTAATGGCCTGTTCAGTGAAATTGTCTACATGGAAAACCACTACATCGTTTTGGGCAAAGGTTTTGCTGGAAGTGTAGAATTGTACGCCGGTTTGTGGAGCTTCGGCTTTGTTGAAGAATTGATTATAGACGAAGTTGACAATCAGGAAGATAACGAGGAAAGTCAGGGCCTGATTGAGAAGATTTTTAAGAGCTTTTTTATCCATTGTTAGTGTTGAGTTTTGAAGATATTTGCTGCAGCAGAGAGGCTATTTGAGTTTGTTTCTGAGCAAATGTCAGGGGTAGAATGGCGGGTTTCAGACTGATCATGATATCAGTTGGCTGAGTAGGTCCGGAGAGAGTTCGTAATATTTCATAAAGCTGACGCCTAAGATTATTACGGTCAGTGGCCAATTTTAGCAGCTTTTTACTGACGACTACACTATAGCGGTTGTTGGCCCTTTTGTTGAGATGAAATTTAACAGAAAAAAACTCATTGCTTAATCTCGCCCCTTTTCTCATCAGCCAGGCGATTTGAGAGGTCGAAATGCGCTGAGTTTTTGATATCATTTATAATTATTTGT
Source organism: Candidatus Peregrinibacteria bacterium (assembly GCA_020849575.1). Lineage (GTDB taxonomy): Bacteria > Patescibacteriota > Gracilibacteria > UBA1369 > UBA1369 > JADLFY01. The sequence continues at coordinate 153 of JADLFY010000002.1, read as the reverse complement.
CGCTGACAGTAAGCTGTTTTCTGCCTTTATTGCGACGTGCGGATAAAACATTGCGGCCATTCTTGGTTTTCATGCGGGCGCGGAAACCATGGACTTTCAGATGTTTTTTCTTTTGTAATCTTGCGATTGGCATGGAGATTTTCTTTAATTTAT
>JADLFY010000001.1 GCA_020849575.1 Candidatus Peregrinibacteria bacterium | reverse complement strand
GTGATTATTGATATCCAGCATTTCCGAAATTTTTTCATGCGGGACTACGATGAAATATCACAGATATTTTTTCTGTAATTCTTCAAAAAAAGGTGTTTTCTCCGAAATAAAAACCATTTCCCTGTTCAAACCGCTTTGATATTCAATGGCATTTGTCTTAATCGTTTCAACAATTTCCTCCAGACTGGTATATCCGCATGTGCCAGTGGTTTTATAGAGAGGAGTTTGTATTTTGGCCTCGGCTATCATTTCATCCAGCAAATCCCAGGCTCCATACAACTGATCATAGGCTTTAATTACCATTTTCTCACCAAATTCTTTGACCATATCATCAAATGGTCTTTCGATATGGGCAATCACCTGGCCGGCATTGTGTCCGGTGGCACCATGCGCGATTTTCCCCGCTTCAATCAAAATAACTTTCTTTTTGGTATTCTTCATCAGAAAAAAAGCCGTACTGGCCCCGGCAATACCTCCTCCAACCACACAAACATCCGTTTCCAAATCACTATTCAGTTCGGTAATTACTCTTGATTCATTTAATTGCTTAAGCCAGGGGGAGTCATTCTGCATGTATCACTTTAAATTACTCTGATCTTATTATAAACCAGAGCTGCTCTCACACAAACCCTAATAGGGAATATCATCATATTCTATATCTTCATCTTCGGTTTCCTGGGGAGAATAATCAAATTCCACTTCCAGCTTTGCTACCATATAACCTTTCTGATCACCCGTTATTCTATATAATGCTTCTTCTTTTTCTTCTTCCAGTTTATTTTTAACTTCTGTTATCAGTCTGGGGAAATTTCTTATTTCCGAAATAACTCTGATCACCCCGGTGAATTGTGGCCCCTGCTTTTCTTTTTCCTGGCGCCTAGTTTCCCAGATCAAATCCAGATAGGTTTCTGCCAAATCATTAAACCCCATTCCAGGAATACTGACAGGCAATGCACATTTGACCAGAACAATTTTTCTAGTGTCCAGTACTTCAACCAGCTTTCTTTTGGTTGTTGCTGCTGCTCTGGCCACAGGTGTCGCTGGTAAAGATGGTACTTTCCCGGCCCAATAAGCCCAGCCGAGTCTCTGCTTATTTGTTTCAGGTAACTTTGCAGGTAATACCGCTGGTGAAACTTCCATAGCTTCTCTCTCCACTGGTTTTACTTTCCGAACAGCCTCTTCCAAATCCGTTTCCAACAGATAATCTCTATATCTTTGGTCAAATATTTTTATATTCAATCCATCCTTGCAGACCAGTTCGCCACGATTTAGCAAAAGCTGAACCCTATGACCGTTCTGCTGGTTAACGGCGAAAATTTCTATGCCAATATGTCTTTTTAACAAATCAGTAATCTGCATTGAATCTATTGCTGTCAAAATGACGTTTTGTGGCTTTTCCATTGTCTAAACTAATAAAGAATCACTTACAGTTTATCAAAATCAAAATACATTTCAATGATATGTATACAGACATAATTTGCACATATCAAAATATTTGATACTATGACGTGAAGCTCAGATTTAGGAAGAACAAAAATTATTTTCTCCTAACAGCTTCAAAAGAACGTCTCAGCAGGTCTAGATACCTGCACAAAAACAAAAAGACCTTTCAAAAATCAAAATGTTACTGGGAGTTCTAGGAAGCCGAACTCCAATCTCACTCACTTAATCATCTCTTCCGCCGCTACTAATAAATAGATTGCATCTCTGCTGAGTCCCGTGGGGCTCACTCGTTCAATCAACAATAATAAGTCGGGAAGAAAACCAAGTATTGAGCCATTCGACTTCTCGAACTCCACAGTAATAAGCAAAACCCGTCACCCCGGGTTATTCGACGTATTTGACTATTTGTCAAAGTCCTTTCAAAGTATATTTTGCAATACAGATTAGTCCGTGTCTATAGCCATTCCTTGATTAAAAAATTCTATCTGTTATGATGTTATGATTTCTTCAAAAATAGAAATCAAAACAAACACAGATCCTTTACATTAAGAATTAGACCCTGACTCCGGCGGAGCAATCCAAAGGAGACAGCTTGTAAAGAAAGATCGGGAGTCAAAATGGTTGCCTCTATCAATAAACCACGCGGGCCAAAAATCAAATCGCCCCTGGTTGGAGACCGACGCCCTAGAACATTTTGACTTCTCTCTGTCTTTGCTGGGTGATGGATACTTACAAACGACCGCGTTTGTATCCGTTCAAAGTTATCCGGAGTGGTACTTTAGCCCTAGTGGCTTCTACTTACTCTACTGGCCTTCACTGGCCAGCGGGTGGACCGTGGCAGGTCTGGAAAAAACAGCCGAAACCTAGGCAAAGGTTAGGATAGGTCAATCCACAAATCTCTAAAAACAAAAACAAAAAGCTAGAGTTCTCACTACCTATAACTTTTGAGGGCCCATTAGCACAGAGATTTGGCTCCCCACTCCGGTGGGGAGTTTTTGTATTTGACATTTATTGAGTGTGTGATTTGATTTAGGCAAAAACCTTGTGTCATGAGTTTAAAAATCATTACGCCAAATTTAGTAGAGCTGCCATCCAATAAATTTCCTCGGGAAATAGAGCAGATAGCCAAAAAACTGCAATTTACCGATGAACTTTTCGAGCATCGCGAAGAAGTCAGCGGTTTTACTGTTGATGATATTTCTTCACCTGATCTGGACGATGCCATCCACCTCCGAAAAACAGTCAATGGTTGGATCGCCGAAATCACCATCAGCGATGTTGACAGTCTGATTTCCAAAGATTCATATATTGACCAAATGGCTTTGGACAGGGTTGCTTCCCAATATTTTGGTGATTTTAAAGGTAAAAAAGTTATTATTCCCATGCTGCCTAAAGTTCTTTCTGAATATCGTCTAAGTCTGCACGAAGCCCAATTGCGTCCCACCATTACAGTCAGGGTTTGGTTAAATGAGCAGTGTGAGATTCAAAAAATTGCTTTGGCTAAATCCTGTTTACGCTCTTCCAGTCGTATGGCTCACAGCGATTATCAGGGAGCCAAAATTGTGGGAGATCCGGGTTTACCAATGAATACTTATCTGGAATTTGCCAAACATTTAGCGACTCGCCGCTGGTCTCAGGGTAGTATCGGTATGCAAAGTTTGCGTCCGGGCTTTACTACTGATGAAGAAGGGATGATCAGGCAGGGAAGTGTCTCAGCCGCCAATCAAATTGTTCAGGAGTTTATGATTCTGGCCAATACTTCCGTCGCTAAATTCTTTCAGGAATACGAGCAGGCTGCTCCTTTCCGTGTACATATGGCTGTCGATTCGCATACACCTACCCGTCGTCAAATCATTGAGGAAGTCGAACGCAATAGCGATTATCTGGCTTTAATGGATAATCTGCGCTTCATTTATAATAAATATCTTTGTGGCGCTCTCTACCAGCCGGAAACAGGGGAGCATTTCGGTCTTGGCGTCGATGCTTATCTGCATTTTACTTCACCGATTCGTCGTTATGCTGATCTGGTCAATCATCGCATTGCCAAAGCCCTGATCGACGATACAAAATCACCTTATAGCCGAGAAGAAATCGTTCAAATCTGCGAATATTTAAATGCCCGGCTACGTCGTCTTCAAACTCTTCGTTCCATTAAAAGTGGTAAACATTCCTTTCATAATTATCGTCATTCTTCGGTTCCTACCTCAATTCATCAGCCTGGCCAAAAACCACCCAACGGTGAATTGGATGAACTTTTTGCCTTTCAGAGAGAGTATCGCATCGGCAATATCACTTTTGAATTACAAGCCAAACCTGGCATTAATATCGAATTAACCTGCACGGCCTCCGCCCGTTTTCAAGGTAAACGCTATACTGAAAGTTTCTCAGCCAAAAGCGATAAAGCAACCGTCAAAAGTGAAGCCGCCCGTCGTCTTCACAAAAAACTTGGTCAAATAGTGCAGGAAAAAACTTTTTTGGATAAACCCCAATCCGAAAATGAAATTCCCGTCCTTTCCAAACCCACTCCAGCCGGACAATTAATTGATTATTGTCGCCAGCATAATTTATCAATTCCCATTTTCCATTATGAAATCTGGGGCGGCGGCGTCATGCCCATCACCTGTTATTGCCGATTAACATCAGAAAAAACTGTCACTGGTTATGGCCCGAATACCAAATTAGCCAAATCCGCCGCCGCCGAAAAAATGCTGGCCTACCTGAAGAGTCAATCCAGTTAATTCGCCTGTAAATCTTCTTTAAGCGCTTTTACTTCATATTGTACCTGGGCCATTTGCCCTTCTCTTTCAGCTACCAGATCGGGATCAGCCTTGGCTTTGAATCCCGGAGTCAGGATTTTTTCCAAAACAGCCATTTCTTGCTGTTTTTTGGCCAGGGTTTTTTCCAGATTTTCCTTAAACCTGGCTTTTTCTTCAGCATTGGCAGCAACTCTGACCATGGTACTTGGTGATGGTTTAAAAATTCCTTCTTTTACTTCACCCAAATCAGCATTAACCATTTTTTCAATTAATTTAGGGAAATGAGCATCAATAGCTCCATCAAAATCCACAGTTAATTTTTCAGCAAAAGGTTTTTCCAAAACCCGACGAACTTCTCTCGCTACAGTTACCATGTCAATCAGTTTTTGCATGGCCAGAAGGGATTCTGAACTGGCAGCAACTCCGCCGGCATAAGCCGAAAAATCTCCAAAGCCCTGTTCCGCCAACAAATTTTCCTTACCCATTTTTTCCATGCCCAGCCAGATTTCTTCAGTCATAAAAGGCATGAAAGCATGCAGCATTTTCAATACTTCAGCGAAAGCGGCAAACATTACCGCCTTGATTTCTGCTGTATGCTCACTGGCCGCCTCCAATTCTATTTTGGCAATTTCCAGATACCAGGAACAGAAAATATCCCAGCTAAAATGATAAATAACCTCAAAAGCATTACTGATTTCATAATTATCCAGACGTTTCCGATATTCTGTCTGTACCTGATCCAGATATCCCAAAATCCAGGCTGAGCTTGATAATTTTAAATCCGTCAAATCCGCTAATGGTAAAGCATAATCTCCCTCACCCTTAAAGGCTACCAGCTTGGCGGCATTCCAGATTTTATTTACAAATTTGGCATAATTATCCAATTTCTTTTCATCAAATTTCGGATCAAGTCCGGC